>JAGLJD010000027.1 GCA_023142625.1 Candidatus Parcubacteria bacterium
GCCTTAACTCATGCATAAAAGCTACTATAGCTACTATATTTCGTATTTTTTCGTTTTCAATTTCTAAAATAATATCGTTCTCAACCAGACCTGCTTTATCGGCGGGACTTCCTGGAATAATAGCTAAATCCGCAGCGCTTTCTCCCCTTATAATTAAAGCGCCATAATCAACATCTAAATTATTAGCCGCGGCAATAGCTTGATTAAGCAGAATATATCTAACGCCCAAAAACGCCCTTATAATTTTATTATGCTCTCGGACGCTCTCAAAAACAAATTTTGCTTCATTGGACGGAATGGCAAAACTGACGGACTGCCCCTCGCGATCAATTGCGGTATTAACTCCGATAACTTTGCCGCGCAAATCAATTAAGGGTCCGCCTGAATTTCCCGGATTAACAGCTGCGTCGGTCTGAATTATATCTTCCAGAGGTTCAGTTTTGCCGCTGGAATCTCCAGCTATAACGCTTCTTCCAATGCCTGAAATAATTCCTTTAGTAACGCTATTCTGATATTCCCCTAAGGCAAAGCCGATGGCTATGGCTGACTGCCCTATCTGCAAATTATCAGAATTGCCAAACTCGGCTTCTGATAATTTTTCATCCGCCTGAATTTTAATAACGGCTAAATCATTTATCGGATCCAGCGCTAAAACTTCGGCGCCGTACCGATTACCGCTGTTAATGATTACTGAATATTCCGCGTCCGGATCTGAAACCACATGCTTATTTGTTAAAATCAATCCTTTTTCCGCGTCAACTATAAAACCTGTTCCGCTCCCGACTTTCTGTTTTTCGCCGAATTTAGGAGATATTAACGGAGGAAATTCGAACTCAAAAAAATCGTCAAAAGGAAATATGTCAGGACCGGTAGAATTATAATACTTGCTTAAATCTTTGGAAATTATAATGCTCACGACAGCTGGACTCACTTTTTTAACAGCGCTTATAGTTGCTGATTCTTCTTGCAACTGTTCAACTTTAATATTTCTTGCTAATTTTTTTTCAATTTTTTTCTCATTTTTATTAGAAAATGCGATTTTGCGAATATAATCTGAACCATAATGACTAAAAATAATACCTGAAATTCCGCCGGCGATAATTCCCGCAAATAAACTAACAATTAAAACTCCGACCATTAAACGCTTAATCTCTTTGCTTAAATCATTCTGTTTTTTATTTGGCATAAAATAAATTTTAATTATTTATTCGGAAAAATGCCGAGTAATTCCTGATACTGCTCTAATAATCCGCTTAAAATCGGCGGGAGGTAGATGGCTGCCAAGATAATCGGCGCTATGATTAAAATAAAATAAATAACAGCTTTTATTTTTTGCAAAACAATCCAGCGCTGAGTTTTTTGGCTTAATTTTAAAATTTGCCGCGAAACTTTTAGATTTTCTTCTAATAATTCTACTATTTTGCTTTTTTCATCTGAATTTTTTTTCAGATCTAATTTTTTATTTTGTTCGCTCATAAATTTTATCTAATTTTACAATTTAAAACATATTTTTTTACCGCTGATTTTAATTCTTCTAATTCATTTTTATCCAGCGGATTTAATTTATTATAACCTATTTTTTCCGTTTTTACAAAATTTTGCAAATAATATTTTTCAGTCCCCTTAATCCCTTTCGCGATTTTTTCAACATCGCTTTTACTTAATAAATTTTTCGCTACAGTTGTGCGGAATTCATAATCTGTTTTTCCTTTTAGTAAAATATCAACGCTTTTTTTAACCGCTTTAATTAAATTTATATTTTTTACTCTGATTATTTTTTCATAATTTTGCCAATCAAGCGGCGCTTTAATATCCATCGCGACATAATCAATCAATTTTTTATCAATTAAATTTTTCAGCATTTTAGGGTTTGTTCCATTTGTGTCTAATTTAATTAAAAACCCCATTTTTTTAATCTTTCTGATAAATCGCGGCAGGTCTTTTTGCAGTGTCGGCTCGCCGCCGCTGATGCAGACAGCATCCAACAGCCCGATTCTTGTCTGTAAAAAATCCAAAATTTCTTTTTCAAAAATTTTTCCGTTTTCATTGAAATTTATCAGTTCTTTGTTGTGGCAATAAGCGCAGTTAAAATTGCAGCCGCCTGTAAAAATCGCCGCAGCTGTCTTGTCTGGATAATCAATCAAGGAAAATTTTTGAAAACCGCGAATTGCTATTGACATATTTTTTTTATCTGTTAATATTTTTTTATAAATAAGTTTTGTCGGGGTGTAACTCAGCATGGTAGAGTATTTGGGTATAACCGAATAGTCGGAGGTTCAAATCCCCCCACCCCAACCAAACAAAATTTTTTGATTTATGTCGGTCGTTAGCCAAGTCAGGTTAAGGCGCCATGATCGTCGATCGTGGATATCGGCGGTTCAAATCCGCTGCGACCGACCAATCAAAATTATATAGCCATTATTGGATTAACCAACAATGGCTTTTTTGCTGAAAAATTTTCAAAAAACCGATAAACACCATTGACATTTTTTTATTTAACCGTTAGATTAAATGTGATACGAGGAAGGATTTAAAGGGTTTACGGGTTTTCATTTTTACCCCTCCTTCCCTTTAAACAAGTTCTTTCTCGTATCACTTAATCCCAAGTGATCTAATAGATGGCTTTTTTTATTGCAATTTTTACAATAATTATTATAAATTATTTTAAATTACAAAATGTCTTTGCGAGGAGCCGAATGAGCGCAGCGAATGAGATGCGACGAAGCAATCTCGTTAATAGATAAAAAAATTATAATTATAGATTTACTCGCCCAGTAATGGGATTGCTTCGTCGGCTATCGCCTCCTCGCAAAGACAGTAAATTTTATATTTCATAATTTAAATCAACTCTTTTAAAACCCCATTTTTCATATTATAGCAGCGGTCGCAAATTCTACGCAAATTCTGATGATGAGAAACAATAACCGCTGTTTTTCCTTTTAAATATTTTTTTAAAAATAGAATCACTTTTTCTTTTGTTTCTGAATCTAAATGCGAAGTAGGTTCGTCAAGCAAAAAAATTTCTCTGTTTAATAAAATTCCTCTGATTAAATTTATTCTCTGTTTCTGCCCGGCGGAAAGCTTAATCCCTTTTTCTCCTATTTTGGTATTCAATCCGTTCGGCAAAGTTTTTAGCCAGCGCGAAAGATTCAATTCCTTAAAAATTCCGATAATTTTCTCTTCACTTATATTCTTTCCCAAACTGATATTCTCCTTCAAAGACAGGTTAAACAGTTCTATCTCCTGAGAAACCATAACCATTTTACTCTTAAAAAAATCTTTATCTATTTTTTCGTAAGAATTATTATCTACTAATCGTTCGCTTTTTTGCGGTTTTAAAAAATCAGCGATTAAATTCAATAAAGTAGTCTTGCCTTCTCCCGATTCGCCCATCACGCAAATTTTTTCACCTTTTTTAATTTTAAAATTTGGAATGCTGATTATTTTATCGTTTTCAGGATATTTAAAAAAGATATTTTTAAATTTAATCTCCTGCCATTTTTTAATCTGCGCTCCGTCTTGGTTAATATCTTTGATAGGCGTAATAATTTCTTCTAAAGTTTTAACATACTCTTTCATCTCCATTAAAATTTTAAAATTTTCAGATAAGCGTTCAATGCTATGTTTTATGACAGCATAAGCAGAAACAAAAAGAATTAAGACTGCGATGCTAATATCCCCTTTTATAATTTGAAACAGCAAAAAGCCGATTGTTGATAAAAATGCTAATGCATATAAACTATGCAAAATAAGCCATCTATTAGCGTGAAAATCCTGCCTCTTCTGAATTTGATCATAATTATCTTTAGTTTTAATATTTAATTTATTCTCGGCAAAATCAGCAATTCCTAATTTTTTAACAGTTAAAATATTAACCATAAAATCAACATAACTTTCCATCAATGAAGCGTCTTTTTTATTTAAAATTTTAGATATCGCAATTATTTTTTTAGATAAAAAAACGCTGATTATTGAAAATAAAATCAAAATCATCGCGTTTAAAAAAGCTATTGACAAAGATTCTTTTGCGGTAAAAAAGAAAAATAGCGAAAAATAAGCGATACTATGGGAAATATTCCAAAAAATACCAAAAATAATCCAAATAATTCTTTCAGCCACTTTATTTATTAAAGAAAGAATATATCCTGAATGATATTCAATAAAAATTTTTACTGGAAGCCGCTCTAATTTTTTAAAACATTTTAATTTAAAATAATTGGCAAACTGATCACATAGCGACTCTCCATATTTTCTTATAATAAATTGCGTCAAAAGAGATATTGCGTAAAAACAGATAACATAAGAAAAAAATTCCTTAAAATTTATTATATTTAATTCTCCTTCGGCGAATTTTGCCAAAACAACTGGAATAAAAAAAAGCGCCGCGCCGTCTATAATCCCAACAAAAAAAATTAAAATGAATTTTTTCCGAAAATGGTCAAGATTTTTGTAGATAAACTTCAATGCGTACATAAGAATAATTCAAAATTATTGTCATCCTGAATTTATTTCAGGATCTGTCACTACTATTCGCTAAATTATGATTAAGATTGATAAAACTTTAAATATCATAACTTATCTTGCCGAGTAATATTTAGTTAATATTAAACACAGATTCCGAAATAAATTCGGAATGACATTGTGTTTTTACTACACCTTATAAACTTTTCTGTCTTTAAACTCCGCTTGTTTAGAGTCGTTCCATTGCTGGACAGGGCGAAGATAGCCGACTACTCTTGAATAAACCTCGCAGTCAATACCGCAATCTGGGCATTTAAAATGCTCGCCTGACAGATAGCCATGAGTCGGGCAGACACTAAACGACGGAGTGATTGAATAATAAGGGAGGCGGTATTTTTCAGCGATTTTTTTAACTAAATTTTTTGCCGCTTTTGCGGAAGGAAGCCGTTCGCCGATAAAGCAATGCAAAACAGTGCCGCCTGTATATTTTGTCTGAATTTCATCTTGCAAATCAAGCGCTTTAAAAAGATCGTCTGTGTAGCCGACAGGCAAATTTGTTGAATTCGTATAATAAGGAGACGCTTTCTTTTTTAAAACTTCTTCTTCGTTGGCGACGATAATATCAGGATATTTCTTTTTATCAGTGTTGGCAAGCCGCCTTGTTACGCCTTCAGCCGGAGTTGCTTCTAAGTTATACAGATTATTAGTTTTATTTTGGTAATCAACCAGTTTATCGCGCATTTTGTCCATAATTTTCAAAGCGAATTTTCCGCCGTCTTGCGAAGCGATATTTTTATCCATTAAATTAAGCAGCGCTTCGTTCATTCCGTTAATTCCGATTGTTGAAAAATGGTTTTTCCAATATTGCCCGAAACGGCTGTAAATTCCTGTTAGATAAAATTTAGCGTAAGGATACAGCCCTTTCTTGCTTAAATCTTCCAGTATATCTCTTTTAATTTCCAAACTTTGAAACGCGGTGTCCATTAATTTTTCCAATTTTTCAAAAAATTCTTTCTTGGCTTTTTCTAAACTGTTCGGATGCGCTTTTTTTGCTAAATATCCTAGCCGAGGCAGATTAAGCGTAACAACGCCGACAGATCCCGTGAGCGGATTTGCCGCAAAAAGACCGCCGCCTCTTTTTCTTAATTCGCGGTTATCCAAGCGCAAGCGGCAGCACATGCTTCGCGTGTCGTCAGGACTCATATCGGAATTTATAAAATTTGAAAAATAAGGGATGCCGTATTTTGCCGTCATTTCAAAAACTTTTTCCATCACGGGGCTGTCCCAGTCAAAATCTTTTGTGATGTTATAAGTCGGAATTGGAAAAGTAAAAACTCTGCCTTTCGCGTCTCCCTCCATCATAAGTTCCGCAAAAGTCGTGTTTATCATATCCATCTCTTTTTGAAAATCGCCGTAAGTCTCTTTTTTCGCTTCTCCGCCGATAATAACATTTTTATCTTTTAAAGTTTTCGGAGCAGATAGATCCATTGTTAAATTTGTAAACGGAGTCTGAAAACCTACTCGAGTCGGCACATTGATGTTGAATAAAAATTCCTGCAGAGCCTGCTTGACATCTCTGGAATTTAATTTGTCGTATCTGACAAACGGCGCTAAAAATGTGTCAAAATTAGAAAACGCTTCCGCCCCGGCAACCTCGCCCTGCAAGGTATAGAAAAAATTTATTATTTGGCCTAAAATTGTGCGAAAATGCTTTGCTGGCTTTGCTTCCACTTTTCCGCTTACGCCTCCAAAACCTTTAACTAACAGATCATATAAATCCCAGCCAGCGCAATAAGCCGCCAAAAGCTGCAGATCGTGAATGTGCATATCGCCGTCAATGTGTGCGCGCCGTATTTCGCGCGGATAAACTTTGTTCAGCCAATAATTTGAAGAGATCGCGGACGCTAAATGATTATTCAGCCCTTGCAGCGAAAAAGCCATATTGCTGTTTTCTTTTATCCGCCAATCCGCTTTTTTCAAATATTTATCTATTAAGTCTGATGAATCTATCAACTTTTTCATATCTCTCATTTTTGCTCTTTGGTCTCTATAGAGAATATAGGATTTGGCTGTTTGAATTAAACGATTTTTAATTAAGACTTCTTCAACGATGTCTTGTATTTCTTCAACAGCCGGGATTGAGCGGTGATGAAATTTTTTCTCTAAAATTTTTACGACTTCTTTCGCAAGCTGCTCGCTTTTTTTTAACGGATTTTTAACTTCGTCCGTCACTTTTAAAGCTTTTAAAATCGCGCTGGCGATTTTGTCATGTTTAAAATCAGCGATTTTCCCGCTTCTTTTAATGATCTGTGTGATTTTGGCTTTTGGCATAAGGTTTTGTTTATTTATTAAATATTTTTAAATTATTTTTTAAACTATTAATACTATTTATTTTTATAATATAATAAAAATATTAAGACGAAAGGGGTTCCTAATGGCGTAGTGCCGTAAGACTCCCCCTTTTTTGTCATTTTTTTATTTTATTTTTTTATTACTTAAATAATTATTTTTTGAAATTATACTTTTGCCTATCTCTTTTTCCGCATCTTTTCTTGCTTTACCAGCTACCCCACCACCTCGTTTTGCAACTTTTTTATTTTTAACAAAATTGTCTGGCTTTTCTTTTTGAGAAATTTCCGTTGTTACTTTTTCGCCAAGCATTGTAAAAATCAATTCCAAGTCAGTCATATTGTCACGCAAATTCGCTTTTGATTTTGTTGTGATATTTTTTATTTTTTTGTATTCCGATGGCGTCATTCCAAAAGTCGCTTTGGAAATTTCAGCAGTCAATATCGCAAAATCGCTTTGGATTTTAATTCCTCGCTCTTTCCATTCGTCGGTTAAATTTTGTCTAATCGCCATTCCTCGCAATCGTTTATCAATCCAATCTTTTGGATAACCCTTTTGTTCGTAAATTTGTTTCATCCTTTCTTGCGCCAATTCTGGATTTTCTATTTCGTCAATTCTTTCTTTTCCAACTTGTGCCAGCCACATTTTAAACGGCTCTGCTTTTTTGTTTGGAATTGATTGAATTAAACGAAAAGCATTTTTCAAATTTACGCAATCAGTGCTGTATTTTTTTCCGTCAGAACTTTCTAATTTCAGTTGTAACCAAATTGGGGACAACTGAATATCTATAAATTCTCTTTGCTTTACTTTTTCCCAATATTGCCTTGGATAAAGACTTTCCGTTAAAATTCCAACAATATCAACCACTGAAAAAAACCATTCGCCATTATGCCAAGCCCTGCGAATTTGTTTGCTCTCAAAAATTATTAATTTGTTATTTTTATTCATACTCTATTCTTAAAAATGACTTATTCTTTAATCTGTTTTTCTAAATCTTCTTTTGATAATAAAAAAGTTTGTCCGCTATAAGTTTTTATTTCCTTATAATTTTTTCCGTTTAATTCTTTGTCAACAACCGACGATATCTTTTCCGTCCCTATTTTTTTATCCTTATAAATTTTATTACCTAATTTTAATTTTAATTGTTCGTCATTTTTTAATTTTTCTAAACCATCCTTTGTTTCAATTACTTGTTTTAACCTACTGTTTTCTTTTTTTAATTTTTCAATTTCAGTATTAAAATCTTCTATTAATACTTGAAATTTTCCATCTTGCTCTTTTCGGTTTTCAATTTCATCTCTAATCAATTCTTTGATTTTCCTTGATTCTTTTACTGATAGAGGCGTTTCATCTTCTATTTCATTTTTTATCTCTTTTTTCCATTTTCTGAATTTTAATGTTACCCAATATGCAAAAGTAGTTATAAATGGATATATAATTATTAAAACAGCCGTAGATATTACTGGACGCGAAACTATATAATGAAAATCTAAAAAATAACCTTCAATATATTCCATTCTTTCAATAATATTTCGCGTATTATCCCCTAAAATAACATAATAAACCAATCGCCAATTCCAAGCAAACCATGAAAAAAAGAATGTACCAGTCAGCGGACTTGTTAATTTGTCATATAATACCGCCTTAATTGATTTTTGAAATTCGTGTAGCATATTTTTACTTTTTATAAGCCCTAATTATTTCTTTTAATAAATTTCTCGGTTTTATTTCGTATTTTTTAAATTATTTTTTAAAATTTCCATAAAATTATTTATTAAATTTTTTAATATAACTTTTTTCTTTCTCGGTTAAAGAATATCTACTCATAATACAATCATCTAATTTTTTAAAATTTATTTTTTCTTTAATTACTTTATCAACTAATTCAATTATTTCATTAAAAGTTTTTTTATCCCAGAGGGGCAATGGCAACTGTTCTATATGGCTTCGCAAAACTTTAATGCTGGAAAACTTTTTTTGAAAAATAAACTGATATAAAGAAGAGTTAAACAGCGCGGCAATAACTTTTATCGGATAATTTGAAATTTTTGGTATTACAATATTAGCGCTATTTAATGTTATTTTTTGTTTATTATCATAAGCAAAAATTAAATATTTTGATATAAATTTGTAGATTAACTTTTCTTTAACCCGATATTTTTCTTGCGGCGCTGCTTGCTGGAATTTTTCAGGCGTAAATTGAATATAGTTATTTGATTTTTTTAAAACAAATTTTTTAACATCTTTTCCTTTGTAAATTTTTTCATATCCGTCTTTTGGCCTATTGATAATATATTTAGAATTATCACCTGTCACAATTCCTAACGCCCAATCGGACTGTCCTTTTAATGTTGTATGATTGACATTATAAATTTTATCTATTATCCCAGTATCAAAATCGTTAGCATGTATATTAAAAATAAAATCTTGATTATTTTTCCATCTTAACTGGTTTACCTTATAATTTTTATTTTTTTTGCAAATTTTTATTTCATTATCATTTTTTACGCTTTTTTCTAAATCCAATCTTATCACTGGCGTAAAAACATTTTTAAATACGCGATTAAGATAAATTATTTTTTTAATATGCGTGTTATTTAAAATAATTTCTCTAATATCTTTATGCGTTTTAACATTCAAAATTGACTCTGGTAAAATAAAAGATAAAATTCCATCATCTTTTAATAAATCAATGCCTTTTTTCAAAAAATAAGAAAAGGATTCAAAAGATGATATTTGAGGATATATTTTTTTCAATATTTCAGTATCTTGTTTTGAAAAATGCATTCCCCACGGCGGATTTGTGGCAACAACATCAAAATTTCTAATATTTTCATCGTTCAAACTAAATAAATCATAATTGCCGATTTCAAATAAAGTATTTTTACAAACAATATTTGGAGCAAAGTCTCTATTTTTATATTTAATCAATAAATTTATCCTTGCTATTCTAACAGCTATTTCATCAATATCTACTCCGTAAATTTTGCTTGGGTCTTTAATAATATCCGCAAAAGCCAATAAAAACTGTCCTGTCCCGCAGCAAGGATCTAAAACTTTTAAATCTTTTTTTATATATTCGCTTATAATTTCGTCAACAATATTTGACGGTGTATAATACGACCCGCTTTGAGATTTTTTCCCCTCAAGCAGCAAAGACTGGTAAATAAAGCCCAAAACATCGCGCTGTTTTGGCAATAAGCAATTAAGTAAATAAGAATATTCTTTTTTAATTTTTAATTTTTCAATT
>JAGLJD010000028.1 GCA_023142625.1 Candidatus Parcubacteria bacterium
AATATGAATTTATCTTGCAAAAAGAGACGAAAGAAGCGGAAAGAAAAAGGATAGAAGCCGCGGGGCAGAGGGACGCGCAGAAAATCATCAACGAGAGTTTAAGTTCTAATTATCTTAATTATCTTTACATTAAAGAATTAAAAGACCGCGAAGGGACAATCTATGTTCCAGTAAATCCGCAGTCAGGAATGCCGATGTTTAAAGGACTGTAGCCAAATTTTCAATTTCCACCATCTGTCTTTGCGAGGAGCTGAACGAGTGAAACGAGTGAGGTGCGACGAAGCAATCCCATTACTGTGCGGAATAGACTATAAATATGAATATTTTACTTAGTTGCTATTGGAATGAGATTGCTTCGTCAGTCGTTCCGCTATCGCTACACTTCATTTCTTGCAAAGACAGTAGTTATTTATTTAAATCATAAAATAAAATTTTTTTTAAAATGGTTAAGTTAGAAAATTTATCAAAAATTTATCAGCAGGATATAGTAGGTTTGCGAAATATTAATTTACATATTAAGCCGAGAGAATTTGTTTCTATTGTTGGGCAGAGCGGCACAGGGAAAAGCACTTTAATCAAGTTGTTGATTGCTGAAGAGCGTCCTACGGAAGGCAGGATAACAATCGGCGGCTGGGATATTACGAATATTAAAAGAAGCCAAATTCCTGCTTTGCGGCGGCAGATCGGGGTTGTTTTTCAAGATTTCAAACTTTTGCCGCAGAAGACTGTTTTTGAAAATGTGGCGTTTGCGGCGCAAGTTTGCGGAGAATCAAATAGAAAGATTAAGCGGATTGTTCCGAGCGCGCTAAGAATTGTTGATTTGGAGGACAAGGCAGACAGATACCCGCGGCATCTTTCAGGCGGTGAACAGCAGCGGGTTGTTATCGCGCGCTCTTTAATTCATCGTCCGAAACTTTTATTAGCCGATGAGCCAACCGGAAATTTGGATTCTTTTAACGCGCAAGAGATTGTGGATATGCTTTTACGGATAAATGATTTCGGAACAACCATTATTTTAGTGACGCATAACAGCGAGATTGTGAATTCTCTAAAAAAACGGGTTATTACGCTTGATAACGGAGAGATAATAAGCGACAAAAAATGCGGGAAATACACGCTTTAAATTTTAATTTGCTGGCTCCATAGTCCCGCAGGGCTGTGGAGCCTAAAATGCAAGGGTTTGTGTGTAAAATAATAGTTTGTGAAATAACAAGCGTTTGCATTTATGCTCCATAGCCTCATTTCGTCCGCCGCGGCGGACTCAACTTCGGACTATGGAGCCAGCAATGTTTTTAATTTGTCATTTTGATTTTTGATTTTTATATTTTGAATTGTTATTATGTTTTCATCATTTTTTAGAATTATAAAATTCGCTTTTCAGAATTTTTACCGCAACTTTTGGCTTGCGATTGTTACGATTACAATTTTAGTTGTTACGCTGTTTTCAATAACCGCTTTAATAATTTTAAATGTGATTTCAACGCAGGCGGTTAAATCCATAGAGGATAAAATTGATATCAGCATCTATTTTAAAACAGAAGCTGAGGATATACAGATTATTAAAACTCGTTCAGAATTATTAAGTTTAAAAGAGGTTAAAGAAGTAAATTTAATTGATCGCGAACAGGCTATGGTTTTTTTCAAGGAGAGACATAAGGATGATCCAACTATTTTGGAGTCCGTGGAAATTTTAAAAGAAAATCCTTTTAATAGCGTTTTGGTGGTTAAAGCGAAAAATAGCGAATATTATCCTGAAATTTTAAAAGTTTTAGACAAGGAAGAGTATAATCAAATAATTGAAAAGAAAGATTTTTCAGACCATAAAATAATTATTAATAAAATTTCAATAATTAAAACAAAAATTGAAAAAATAGGGCTGTTTGTGATCGCTTTCTTCGCGCTGATTGCCGCTTTAATCGTATTTAACACTGTCCGAATCGCTATCTATACGCACCGCAGCGAGATAAAAATTATGAAATTAGTCGGTGCTAGCAATTGGTTTATCAGGGCGCCGTTTTTAGTGGAAGAATTTTTTTACGCGATAATAAGCTTTTTGATTTTAATAGCTGTCTTTTACCCGGCAATCGATTTCTTGCAGCCGCACCTTAATTATTTTTTAGAATATGATTTTGATTTGATAAGTTATTTTAAAGCAAATTTTGCCCTTATCTTCGGTTTGGAATTTTTAACAATTATAATTATCAACGCTTTATCGTCTTTCGTAGCGATGAAAAAATATCTAAAAGCGTAATACTAATATCATTGTTGCTGTTAAAAAAATAAAAAAAACTAATAAAATTATTTTAACAGCGTTTAGCGCTAAAAATTTAGGATTAAATAAAATAAAATAAATAAAATTTTATGGCAAGAAAAAAATCCAAAAAACTTAATTATTCCTACTCTCCAGCCACGCAAGAATTAATGATTACAACCGTAGAGCCAAAAGATTTAGGAAAAGTTGAAAATATTATGCTGGATAGCGACCATTATTTGCAATGGGATCCAAAGGCGAAAGAATTAGTAGGTTTTTTTGTTTTGTTTGTTGGGGCTGACGAAAAAAAAGAAGAGTTCCATAGTTTTCCGCAGGCAAAAGAATTAAGATCAATCGGCTTTAATAATTTTTTTAAGCAGTTTGGAAAGGTTTGTGTTGGTTAGAATTATTGATTGATTAGTTGGTTCCATTGTCCCGATAGGGCTGTGGAACCTTTTTGCAAAAGTTTGTGTTTGAAAATACCGCTGATAAATTTCAGCGGTTTTTTTTATTGACTTTTTTGTTATTTTTGCTATTCTATAAACAACAATTAAATAACCTAACCCTTGGATTTTTTGTTTGAGGTATGGTTTATTCGCTGGCTCCATAGTCCCCGCCGCTCGCGAGCGGCGGGGCTATGGAACCTTTTTGAAAAAGTTTGTGTCATTATGGATTTATTAAATAAAATTATTGGTTATTGGTTAGATTGTATTAAGCATGAAGATGTTTTAGCCCAAAAGATTCCTGTTTATCCAAGAACAACAGTAACTCTTTGCTCATTTACATACGATCCTTTTATTTTCAATAGAAAAGAAGATAAAATACATATTAACGACAAAAAAACAGAAGTTGTTTTAGATCGTTCTTGCACGACAAATAAAGAAATTTATTACGGCTATCCATTGTTCTATTATTTTGACCATAAAAATCAAACGAATCATTTAGCGCCTCTTTTTGTCGTAAAATTAAGTTTTAGTAAAGATAAACAAGGTATTTTTTTACAAAAAGAAAATTCTATTCCAAATTGCGGAATACAAGCATTAAATAAAATCGGATTACGAACAGAGGAGATAGATGGAATAAGCAAGAAATTTGAAAAAATATTTAAAGGAGATATTTCTGACCCTCAAGTTATCGTTAAAAAATGTTTAGAGATCATTTTAGAAGAAACAAATTTTTCAATAAACGAAGATATTAATCCTAAAATTTTAACAAATAATCAACAATTTTATGGAAATACCCAAATCGGATTATATAATAAAAGCATAATTTTTTCAGACGAGAGCACGATTTTTAATATGAGTTTAATTAGGGATTTAATTGATTTAAAATCAAAATCTGACATTAAATATTCGGCTCTTTCGTTTATTAAAGATGGAAATATTAAAAATGACATTAAATTTAACAAATCGTTAGTTTTGCCTTTTCCTCTTAATGATTATCAAATCAGCGCTTTAAAAGGCGTATTTGAAAATAAATTATCTGTAATCACTGGTCCTCCCGGAACTGGGAAAAGTCAGTTTATAATGAATTTAGTTATAAATTTATTTTTGAATAATAAAACCGTTTTATTTGTTAGTCATACAGGCGAGGCTGTGAATGTAGTAAACGACAAAATGAATAAATATTTTAGGAATTTATTACTTCGCACAGGAAATAAAGAATTAAGAGAAAGATTAACTGAAAAATTTAGCGAACTTTCATTGGATGCTCAAAAAAATTACACGACTTCAGTATCACTTAAAAGAGTAGATCTTCTTTGGAATAAGATAATTAATCTTAAAAAAACGATATTAAAAATAGATGAATTAGAAGAAAAAGTAACGGAGTTGATTGAATGTCAAAAATTAAAAAAAAGTATAATTGCTTTTTTAAAACTCAAATTTTTTCTTTGGAGACTAAAAAGGTTGCCACTGAAAATAAATATAGAAAAAGAGATAAAACGGATTGAAAAAGATTTTTTTCAATTATCAAAAGATTATGTCAAGGATATTTATGCAAAAAAGATTTTAAATAAATGGAGCGAGGCAAATAAAGCCATAGATTTTTTACATGAAGTAGAAACTACAAAATTTCATGAAAATATTAATGAATATTCTTTTATAAAAGCGCTTGATGTATTGAAAATATGGTCATCAACGCTTAAATCTTTAAACAGAACATTTCCATTAAAAGCAGGGATATTTGATTATGTAATTTTTGACGAAGCGTCTCAAATAGATTTACCGTCAGCGGCGCCTGCTCTTTATAGAGCAAAAAATGCTGTTGTGGTTGGCGATCCAATGCAACTTCCACATATTGTAGGCATAACAAAAGATTTAGATAAAGAGATTGCTAAAACATATGGTTTATATGATCATAAAGATTTATATCCATTAAAGATAATGTATTATAATGTTTCTTTATATAGATGCGCGGAATCATTTTCGGACAAATCTCCAGTATTGTTAGCTAAACATTATCGTTCAGAAGATCAAATCATCAATTTATGTAATCGAGTGTTTTATGATAATAGATTAACTATTTCATCTAATCTTAATTATAGTAATTGGCCAAATAGTTTGCCATTAGGCATCCAATGGGAAGATTGTAAAGGAACTGTTATTAAGCCTTCCAGTGGCGGAAGTAGAATAAATAAAGACGAAGCGTTGAAGATCAATGAAGTATTTCAGGATATTCTTAAAAAAATTAATAATACAAAATTAACAGTAGGAATTGTTACTCCATATAATAGACAAGTAAAACAAATTAGACAAATTATTTCTCAAACCACATCTCAAGAAATATTAGAAAAGCATGATGTTAAGATTTTAACAGCTCATCAATTTCAAGGGTCAGAAAAAGATATTATGATTTTTTCAGTCGTTCTTTCTTCAAGCGGAAATGGGAATAGTGATTATTGGTATAATGAACAAGAACAGATATTAAATGTTGCTTTGTCTCGCGCAAAATATTTGCTTTATATTGTGGGAGATAAACAATTTTGCTTACAAAGAAATGGTGTTTTGGAAAAGATTGCTGAAAATTATGAAAAAATTAAAAAAGAGGAAGAATTTGAAAAACAATATTTTTCTGGAAACCTTGAAACTCCATCAGAATTATATTTATATTCAGATTTGCAAAAAATAGATTTTAAATCAATTGGTTATAAACTCATCCCTAAATTTATTGAAAAACGCTATACTTTAGATTTTGCTTTAATCGGAAAAGATAAAAAAATAGACATTGAATGCGACGGTTTTGGCACACACAATATAATAGACGGATTGCCTGTTGTTGAAGATGCTGAAAGAGATGAATATTTAGAAAAAAGGAGCTGGATAATATTAAGATTTCCAAATTATAAAATATTTAATAATATTGATAAAGTGATAAACAAAATTTTAGATACATGTAAGAATAGGAATGCAAACAAATAAATGATAAATAGTAATTTTAATCTTAAATTCACTAACCAAAAATTTTATGCCAAAAACAAAAGTCCCAATCAATATCAAAATCGTTTCAATAGGAAATCGCGGTTGTAATATATTGGAAAGATTAGACGATTTAATAAAAAACAGCGTGGAATTATGCGCTATTTCTGTGGCAGGAAAAGTATTTAATCGCTTAAAAGTAAAAAATAAAATTGAATTGTCCCATAATGCCAATTTAAAACAGAATAAAAATATCAGGGAAACAGTCAAGCAGATAATTAAAGAAAAGCAAAAAGAGATTATAAAATTAACGGATAAAACCGATGCGGTGTTTTTAGTCAGCAATTTGGCTAATAAAATATCAGCTATT
>JAGLJD010000029.1 GCA_023142625.1 Candidatus Parcubacteria bacterium
GAAACGCTTTTGTATATTTTGGAAAAAATCGGCGCGCGTCCGAATATCGGTGAAGCAGTCGTCTGTAAATTGATGTATTTTATTGATTTTGATTATTACGAAAAGTTTGAGGAGCAATTAATGGGCGCGAAATATATAAAAAATCATTTCGGACCGACTCCAGTCGCGTTTCCAGAAATTGTAAAACAGATGGAAAAAGACGGAGATTTAACACCTGTTGTGAAAAAATATTTTCAGCACGATCAGAAAAAATATCTTCCCCGCAGAAAAGCGGATTTGTCAAATTTTTCAGCTCGCGAAAAAGAGCTTATTGATTGGGAAATTGAGCGATTTAAAGATTTTAACGCAACCAAGATAAAAGAATATTCCCATAAAGATGTCCCGTGGATTGGCGCTGAAAATTTGCAGCCGATTGAATACGAGGCAGTTTTTTATCGCACTGATGAATTTTCCGTAAGGCAATATGACGATGATGAACTATGAGAAAACAAAAGAATTTGCGCGTGATCTTAAAAAATTGAAGAAATTTCCCTCTCTTACATATGATTTGAGCGTTGCCAAGAAAAATGCGATTGAACTTTTTCATTTGCAAAATATTGATAACAGAGGTATTTTTGAAATTCAAGGCGTAGGAAATATAGACGACCTAAAATTCTATAAAATTAAAAAGTTTGCTTGTAAAAGCCTGCAAGGCCGCGGTGTTAAAAGCGGTATTCGTGTTATTTACGCTTATATTCCAACAGAACAAAAAATTATCTTTTTAGAAATTTATTTTAAAGCCAAGCAAGAAAATGAAAATCGGAAAAGAATTACGGATTTTATAAAGATAGAACTAAATAATTAAATCTAACAACAAGAAAGATTTATCTATGAGTAAGAAAGTATCAGTAAAAAACATTTTAGTACCAGTTGGGATTTTTCTTTATTTTCCAGTCGCTTTTTATGCGATTTTTATTATTTGGAGCGAGTATTATGATATTTTTGTAAAAAGAATTTATTCTGCCGCGAGCGTATTTTCAGCAATTATAAGTTTTGTTTTTTTGTTTACAGTTACTGCTTTTTTAGTTTCAGTTGTTTTTAAAGAGGTTAAAAAAGATAAAAAATTTATAATACTTTCTGCCGTTCCGATTTTTATGTTTTTCTCTTTATATTTTGTTAGATTTTTTAAATAACAGCCATCAATTTAATACAAAAAAACGCTTTATTACAAGGCGTTTTTTGTTATATAAAAATAAATTTTGAAATATGTTACTCAATATCAATTTTAAGCCCAAGTTCCTTCAGTTGTTTTTTATCTATCGCTGCTGGCGTGTTTAGCATTAAATCGCGTGCCTTGCCGTCTTTTGGAAAAGCAATTACCTCGCGGATGTTTGGCTCACCAGCTAAAAGCATCACAAATCTATCCAGCCCCATAGCGATGCCTCCATGAGGAGGAACGCCGTATTCAAACGCTTTTAACAGATGTCCGAACCTTTCTTTTACTTCCTGCTCAGTTAATCCTAAAATTTTAAAAATTTTATTTTGCAAATCCATCTCGTGAATTCTCATAGATCCGCCGCCTACTTCAACGCCGTTTAATACCAAATCAAAACATTGCGCCCGCGCTTTTTCAGGCGCGCTGTCTAATAATTTAATATTTTCGTCAAGCGGCATAGTAAACGGATGGTGCTCAGAACTGATTTCGCCAGTTTCTTTACTGCGATGAAACAAGGGAAAATCAACAACCCATAAATAAGCCAGTCTGTTTTCCGGAATTATATTTAATTTTTTTGCGCATTCAATTCTTACAGCACCTAAAGCGTCGCATACTGTTTGAAAATTATCAGCCCCAAAAAATATTATATCTCCGATTTTTCCGCCAATTTTTTTAACTATTTGATTTGCCAAATCATTACCTAAAAATTTAACTATAGGCGATTGCAACTCAAATTGTTTTATATCATTGACTTTCAACTTTTGACTTTCAACTTTTGACTTAATCACAATATATGCCAGACCTTTCGCTCCGTTATTAATTGCGATATTTGTCAACTCGTCAATCTCTTTGCGGCTGAACTTTGCGCCGTTTTCAATTTTTAAAGCGTGGACAACTCCGCTGTTTTTAACAGCATTCGCAAACACGGCAAATCCGCAATTTTTTACCATTTCAGTTATCGGCTTAATTTTAAGGTCGTATCTGATGTCTGGCTTGTCCGATCCGTATTTTACCATTGCTTCCTGCCAAGTAATGCGCGGGAAAGGCGTTTGCTCTATTTTTTTATCTTGAACAATTTTTGTAGTCACTTCTATGAAGCATCCTTCCATTATTTTAATAATATCCTCTTGCTCCGCGAAACTCATCTCAATTTCAAATTGGGTGAATTCTGGCTGTCTGTCACCGCGAAGATCCTCGTCGCGGAAGCATCGCGGCATTTGGAAGTATTTATCAATCCCGCCGACCATTAAGAGCTGTTTTAACTGCTGGGGGCTTTGCGGAAGGACATAAAATTTTCCTTTGTCAATTCTTGACGGAACTAAATATTCTCGGCTCCCCTCAGGTGTATCTTTGATTAAGCATGGAGTCTCTATATCTATAAAATCATTTTTATAAAAATAATCTCTGATCAACTTTGTTGTTCGGTTTCTTAATTCTAAATTTTTTAGCATCCTTTTTCGCCTTAGATCAACATAGCGGTATTTCATCCGAAGCTCTTCGTTAGCTTCCTTGCTTTTGTCTTTAGAAATTTCAAAAGGCGGAGTTTTTGATTTGGAAAATATTTTTATTTTATCACAGTCAACTTCTATTTC
>JAGLJD010000003.1 GCA_023142625.1 Candidatus Parcubacteria bacterium
GATTTCCAGTATATCTCTCCATTGTCTTTGGCGTCGCAAATTCAGACTCCTCAATATAACTTTCTAAATCGGGCAAATATTTTTGCAAAAGTCCGTAGATTTTTTTTAGTTCCTTATTTTTTTTCTCTCTGTATTCCTCCTTAGACAATCCGTCCCATCTTTTATAATTATCGGGAAAGGTTATGCAAATAATAGCATTCCCTTCCGGCGTCGCAGACAAATCAACATTAGAATGAAAGGCAAGGATGATATCTTTATAAAAATCATCCTTTAAATTATTTAAAAAAACTAAATAAGAATCTTTAAATTTTTCATTTATCTGTTTGATAGGACAGTTAAGCCCAAGATAAATTTGGGATAAAGATGTCCCAATCTCCATTTTGTTTATCTTCTCTAATTCTCGCTTACTTCCCTTCCAGTCTTTTAACAACTCTTCATAAACAATAAAAGGGGAAGCGCTGGCAATAATTTTTTCACCATAAAAAATTTGGTTATTTATGGTCTCTACTCCTATCGCCACATCATTTTTTACTAAAATTTTTACTGCCTCGGTATTGGCAAGCGCTTTGCCGCCATTTTCTTCAATAACGGCTTTTAACGCGGTGGAGACACTTTGCCCTCCTCCTTTAATGTAGTATCCGCCATCAAAATAATAGCCGTAATTACCTACAAATGGCA
Source organism: Candidatus Parcubacteria bacterium (assembly GCA_023142625.1). GTDB lineage: Bacteria > Patescibacteriota > Patescibacteriia > JAACEG01 > JAACEG01 > JAGLTA01. The sequence continues at coordinate 679 of JAGLJD010000003.1, forward strand.
ACAAGCACGCTATATCAAGATTATCCCCATAATATCCTTTGAGCTGCATCAACGCTAATTGCAGTTCCTTGTTTCTCGCGCAAATATTAAGTATTCTTTGCGCAGAAATCTTATGGGCAACCATTAGAAAGGGAATCAGCAAAGGAGCGAAACATAAAAATATCCCTCGCGATATTTTGTCGTTAGTTGCCATCGCTTTATCCAAGCGATATGTCTCTTTGCCGATTTTTTCTATAAGAAAAAACCAAAGGCGAATTCCCCATTTTTCTTCGGGAAATTGTTCTATTAATTTCTTTTTTAGGTCATTTACATCTCCATTCTTTACTTCGAGCTCAAAGCCGGAGTCAGAATCAATTGATTCATAAAGATATTTGTGTTTTATGAACTTTAATCTGTCATAAATACCGCACGCTTTAAGTATATCTTTATAAAAAGTTTTATTGATTCCGCCTGTTTGATGCAGCGCAACATCAAAAGGGAACCCCTTTCTTTTAAAGGATGTCGCATATCCGCCTATTTTGCAGTGCTTTTCCAAAATTAAAACATTTTTGCCATTTTTTGCTAAAATTGCCCCGGCGCTTAATCCGCCCAAGCCAGAACCGACTATAATTGCATCGTAATATTTTTTCATATTCATTTGTTCTCCTCCTTTATTTTTTTGTTTTAATTTACAATTCCATCGTTCCAAGTTGGCTTAAAACTCTTGCCTTTTTTATAAATTTTCCAGCATGAGACAATGTCCGTAAGTTTTTATTAACTATTAGTATTATATCAAACTATTAAATTATTTGTCAAAAGATCTTTTTTTATTACTCCATCTTGAATTAACGCAATTATAAAATCGTAATATATTTTTAAAAAAATGTCAATTCAAAACCAGCGCTAAAATTCATAAAATTTTTAGCAAAATTCACGATCGTAAAAAAACGCTATAATTATAAAAACTCCGCATTAAAACAATAAAGGCGGATCCGTTTATGGCTCCGCCTTTTGGTTTTTGGGATAAGTCATCATCTAACTTAACCCTAATTTTTTTCTCAATTCAATTTCCTCCTCTTTTATTTTTTTTATTTTTTCTCCCGATCAGCATGCATAGAGTCTTTTTTAAATACAGGTTCTGGTCCTCGGACAAATGTATTTATATATTTTTTATTCTCAACTTTTTCATCGCTTAATTCGTCATCTTTCGGCCAAAATTTCCAAGCCAAAAAAATAACAACAATTATTCCCAAGGCACCACCTATTGGGAATGCTATTTTTACTTCAATCCCTGCGGACAATAAAATAATCCATGTTATTACAATTGTAAATACGCCTATTTTGGGAATGTTAATTTGTTTTTTTCTAATTTTTGTCATTTTTTACCTCCTTCCGCTTTTTCTTTATCTTCTCTTGTTAGTTCAAATAGCAGTTCTCCTATTATTCCTGCTCTCCTTTACTCCACCCCCTTTTTTTTATTTAATTATCAAAGATCGTTCAATTATTCTTAATAGACTATTATTCTATATTACTTTGAATTACGAAATGTCTTTTTTTGTCATTTCGAGCCGATAGGCGAGAAATCCCTTAAACATTACTTTTACTTATAGTATTGTTTAAGCGATTTCTCTCGAAGTTTATCCCGTATTTACTACGGGCTGCCGCTCCGTTCGAAATGACAAAATTGTCATTTTAACCTATTTCGTAATTCAAAGTATATTATATAATAAAAAGAAATTATAAAAATGTCAATGGTATTATAACAACAAATGCTTTAAAATGGCTAAAATAAAGGATTTTTATATTTATTCATCAAAAATATTGACAAAATTGCTATAATATGCTATTATACTTTTATGGATGAAACATTACTAAAACTTTTAGAAGAATCTAATTTCACGAACAAAGAAGCAAGGGTTTATCTCGCGCTTTTAGAATTAAGCCAAGGAACCGTGACAAAAATTGCCAAAATAACCGAACTAAAACGCCCGATTATCTATGTAATTTTAGAAGGGCTGATTAAGCGCGGCTATGCCAGCGAATTGCCGAATAAAAAAATTAACGCGTATCAGCCGATTAGCCCTGAAATAATTTTGAAGCGATTACAAGGTATTGTTAAAAATTTCTCTGAAATGCTTCCTGTTTTTAAAACCTTGCATAATAAAGGCGGCAAAAAGCCGAAAATAACCTACTATGAGACAAAAGAAGGGATCTGGAATGTCTATAAAGAGATGACTTTATCAAAAAATCCGTTTTTTATATCAAATTACCATATCATTGAAAAATTTTTTCCTAATGCCGTTGATACTTGGATTAGAGAAGTAAAAACCGGCTTATATAATCCAAACGGACGCCATCTTATGCCTGAAAACGCAAGAAATATTGAAATCGGCAAAAAATTTATAAAAATCAAACAAAAAGTCAAAATTTCCAAAGAATTAAAGGGTTCTAATATGGATTTTACTCTTTGGGATAACAAGTTAGCCATTACATCTTTTGAAAATCAGCTGTTCATCGTAGTTATAGAATCAGAAGAACTTATTAAATCTATGCGTCCAATTTTTAATATTGCATGGAAAGCCGGCAAATACTTGAAAAAATAATAAAAGTCCGCTAATCTAACTATTATAAGATGTTCCGCGCGGAACATTGGAAATATAAATATTTTTATGGCAAAAATATACATTATAAGACATGGGGAAACAGATTTTAATGTCCAAAACAGATATCTTGGCAGAACTGACATATCTTTGAATTTAAAGGGCAAAAATCAAGCAAAAAAAATGTTTAACCGTATAAATTCGCTTGATATTGACATTGTTATCTCTTCTCCTCTTAAAAGGGCGCTTGAAACAGCGAAAATAATTAAACAAAATGGCAAAAAAGTGCTTATAGACAACCATTTTATTGAAAGATCGGTTGGAGTATATGAGGGATTAACAAAAAAAGAGGCAAAATTAAAATATCCTGATTTATACGCTAAAAATATTACCAGAATTTATAATGATGCGCCGTTAGGTGGCGAAACAATAAAAAATACTGAGAAAAGGGTGTTCAAAGGGTTGAATAATATTAAAAAAATCTATAAGGATAAAAACATTCTACTTATAACCCATGCTTTTGTCGCAAAAATTATAAACAAATACTTTAATCCTAATATTTCCGAGTCAAAGTTTTACGCTTTTACTTTAAAAAACCTTGAGTTTAAGGATTATCAGTTTAATTAAAGCGATCATAAGTAATGATTTTTTTCAATGTTCCGCGCGGAACATTGAAAAAAAATAACAAATATTATAACAATATGATACCTAAATACATAGAAATCACAATAAAAAAGCTTGAAAAAACTGGGTTTGAGGCGTATATTGTCGGCGGCTGCGTTCGCGATCTGTTGTTATGCAAAAAACCGAAAGACTGGGATATTACAACAAACGCTAAACCAGAAGAAATTTTAAAAATTTTTCCAAATTCTGTTTATGAAAACATATTTGGCACCGTTGGCGTTAAAATCAAAGAAAAAGACACAACAATTGCTGTTGTAGAGGTAACAACCTATCGAACTGAAACGAAATATAGCGATAAAAGGCATCCTGATAGCGTAAAATTCACTAATGAACTAAAAAAAGACTTGTCGCGTCGCGATTTTACGATAAATGCTATGGCAATTAAGCTAAATAAAGGCATTATTGAGATGTTCCGCGCGGAACATTGTAAAAATCGCAAAACAAAATGTTCCGCGCGGAACATTGGAAAAATCGCAAAACAAAATGTTCCGCGCGGAACATTGGAAAAATCGCAAAACAAAATGTTCCGCGCGGAACATTTGCTATTAAGTATTGAAAAACAAGAGCTAAACACTATTATAGACTATTTTAACGGACAAAAAGACTTAAAAAATGGAATCATTAAAGCGGTCGGGGATGCTAACAAAAGATTTAACGAAGATGCTTTAAGAATGATGAGGGCTATTAGATTTGCTGTTGTTTTAGGGTTTAAAATAGAAAAAAACACATTTCAAGCTATTCAAAAAAACTCTAAATTGATTAAAAAAATAGCCAATGAGCGGATAAAAGACGAATTTATTAAAATTTTACAGTCAGATCAGGCTGATTTTGGCGTAATCTTGCTAAGAAGAGCAGGACTTTTGCGATATATCCTGCCCGAATTAGAATCTGGCGTAGGTGTAAGCCAAAATAAACACCATATTTATACTGTCTTTCAACATTTAATAAGAGCGTTAAAACATTGTCCAAGCGCTGATTATAGAGTGCGACTATCCGCTTTGCTTCACGATATTGCTAAACCGCAGACAAAAAGAGGCGGCGGAATTAACGCAACTTTCTACAACCATGATATAATCGGGGCTAAAATAAGCGCTAAAATAATGAAGAGGTTAGCTTTTTCCAAAGATGATATAAAAAAAGTGGCTCATTTGATTAAAAACCATATGTTTTATTATAATGTTGACGAAGTTTCAGATGCTGGAGTAAGAAGGTTAGTTAGAAAAGTAGGGCTTGAAAACATTAAAGATTTAATGGATCTGCGCATTGCCGACCGTTTAGGATCTGGATGTCCAAAAGCAAAACCGTATAAATTGCGCCATCTTGAATATCTTATTGATAAAGTGGAAAAAGACCCAATCTCGGTAAAAATGCTTAAAATAAACGGCGATGACTTAATAAAAACGCTAAAAATCACTCCTGGACCAAAAATAGGCGCTATTTTAGACTGTTTATTGTCGGAAACCATTGAAAATCCTCAAAAAAACACTGTAGTTGAGCTTAAAAAACGGGCAAAAGAGTTAAATAAGATGGATTTAAACGAGTTAAGAATTAAGGCAAAAACAAAAATTGAAGAAAAAAAAGAGGAGGATGATAAGGAAATCAAGCAAAAGCACTGGGTAAAATAGCTTTTCAACCTTAATGTTCCGCGCGGAACATTAAAATAATCAAAAAAACAGGGTGTTCCGCGCGGAACACTCTGTTTTTAAATCTAAAAATTACTTATCTCATACAATGAGTTATATCCGAACTTAATCCGTATTTGGCTTAAAATCAATGATTATTTACGCTAAACTTGTAATCATAAAAACTTTAAACTTATTAAAACGGTAAAATTCTACTTTTTCAACCCAAACTGATAAGAGAAATTATTGTATTCTTCTGTGTCATAAACACAGACGCCTTTTTCGTGCCACAAAACAAATTCGTTAATTCCTACATCAAGAGCCATTTTACTGCAAATTGTGCAATATGGATCTCCTGCTCTCAATGATGTCCCATTATCATCAAGACTGATAAAATATAATCTTGAGCCAAGCAATTTATCGGGATTTTTTCGTAAAGCATCCATTATAGCTCTTTGTTCTGCATGAACACAGCAAGTTTTATCAGTCACTTTAATATGATATAAATTTTTTTTATAATAACATCTTCTTTGCTTTTCAATGTCTTGCGGCGGACTGTTAAAACCGCTGCCAATTATTTCATCTTGCTGAACAATTATAGAACCGCATTTTGATCTTTTACAGGTTGCATTTGTTGCAACTTTAGTGGCTTTAGCAATGTATTTAAGCGCTTTTTTTTCTTCGTCGCCAAATAAATACTTCATATTATGGAAATTAATATTGATATATAAATTAAGGATGGGGTTTAATTTTGCCTAATAAGTTATATCCGAACCTAATCTATTTTTCACTTAAAATCAACGATTATTTACGCTAAACTTGCAATCATAAAAACTTTAATCTTGCTAATCTTTTTATATAACCTTGCATATTAGCAATCAAATTTCTATTTTACAATGTAAATATTCTCTATTTCTAAATTCTACTGCTTTATTCTGCTCATAATGCTTGACAAAATTCCCTGCTTTTTCGCGTGGCGCTTAATATGCTCTTTAGCAGACTGAGTTTTAACGAATTTCAGCCAGTCAATGCTCGGTCCCTGGCGATTTTTGTCAATAATCACTTCCACTAAATCACCGCTTTTTAAGGTTGTGCTCACCTGTTCTATCTTTTCGTTTATTATCACTCCGACGCACTTGTTTCCTATTTCTGAATGGACATGATAAGCAAAATCAATAGCGCTTGCCCTTTTAGGAAGGTCTATCACATCCCCCCTTGGCGTAAAAACGAAAATGCGGTCGCTAAAAATATCAAATTCCAGCGTTTTTATAAAATCTTTATTATTAGAACTATTTTTCTGTATTTTAAGGATATCGTCAATCCATGCGGATTTCGCGCTAATCGCGTCTTTATAGCGCCAATGCGCGGCAACTCCGTATAGCGCCTCTTCGTGCATCTGCTGCGTCCTAATCTGAAATTCAATCAGCTTGCCCTCGTGACCGAAAACGGTAGTATGCAAACTTCTATAGCCATTCGGCTTCGGCATAGAAATAAAATCTTTAAAGCGATATTTTTTAGGATGATACAGAGTATGTATAGCACCGAGCATTTTATAGCAGTCAGGAATGCTATCAACAATAATCCTCATAGCGAAAACATCATAAATTTCATTAAACTTTTTGTTTTTATTCTGCATTTTTAGCCAAACGCTATAAATGTGCTTAAATCTTCCTTCTATAATAAATTTTATATCGCACTTTTTCGCCTCTTTAGCAATATTTTCGCTGATTTTTTTTATTAGCGCCTCTCTCTCTTTCTGCTGCTCTCTTTCGTATTTCTCTTTTATTTTATTAAAATTTTCAGGGTCTAAAAATTCAAAGCATAAATCCTCCAGTTGCCACCTTAAATGCCATACTCCGAGCAGTCCAGCTATCGGAGCGTAAATTTTAAAAGTCTCTTCAATGATTCGTTTTTGCTTGTGCTTTGGCAAATATTTAAGCGTCTTTAGATTATGCAGGCGGTCGGCAAACTTAATAATCATCACGCGCGAATCCTGCGCGGCGGCAATAAACATTTTTTTTAAATTTTCAACATAACGGTCAATTCCCCTATATTTCACTTTGCTTAATTTGGTTATGCCATTAACTAAAGTGGCAACCTCCGAACCAAAATTTTTTTTAATGTCATCTAATGTTATATCTGTGTCTTCAGGGACATCATGCAAAAGTCCTGCGATAATAGTCGGCATGTCCGCATTAATCTTCGCTAAAGTAAGCGCTGTATCAAGCGAATGATTTATATACGGCTCTCCTGACATCCTTTTTTGCCCCTTATGCGCCTCTTTGGCGTATTCATAAGCTAATTTAACCATATCTAAATTGGCTTTTGGATTATTTTTTTTAATTATTTCTAAAAAATCAGAATAGGTTGACATAAAACAAATATATTGAGCAGGTGAGCGGAATCGAACCGCCATCCTCAGCTTGGAAGGCTGGCATAATAACCATTATACGACACCTGCTTGTGAATTAATTTTGTCCGCGGCGGCGAATTGAATTTTGAATAAAATCTGAATGCCTGAATTTTTAATTTTTAAATATTCAAATACGCGATTTTTTACGCAAAACTCTTGACTTTTTTATTCATTTGTGGTGGTATATTTATATAATCTTTTAGATTTATTTTTTAAAACACTTAAAAAGGGAGGATGAGATGCACTTAAAGCTTGACGACCTTGTCGCTAAAAAAGAAAAGGAATTAGAAGAAATCGGAAAATTTTACTCTCTCTTTGAATCTTGTAAACATAAAGTAAGAGAACTAAACAGAGAATCCTCTGCTATAACCCTTGATGAACTTGAGGAACTTATCGTTAAGCGACTTAAATTCCAAGGAATTATGGTTGAGTAGATTAATTTCCTCGGATTTTTGTTGGAGGACAAAAAATTACGGCAATAATAACCTTGTAGATTTTTGCGAAACAGCAGAAAGATGCAGGGTTATTTTTTTATTGCTGTATTTTAAAATCGCAAAACTTAAATGTCTGTATCTTCGCAAAATTTTTTTATCTGTCTTTGCGAGGAGCCGAATGAGCGTAGCGAATGAGGTGCGACGAAGCAATCTCGTTAATGTCCGTATAAACTATGTAAAGTAAAGATTTGTCCGCTCAGTAATGGGATTGCTTCGTCGGCTATCGCCTCCTCGCAAAGACAGTTGTTTTAATTAAAAGCGTAATCCCTAAATATACTAATATTTTAGCCAATTTTATCAAAAAGTCAACTTTAAATTTTTATAATCTCACTTCCGCCTTGCAGCAGTCTCCGATAGGGACTGCTGCATTCGGCATAATCGTTGCAGTCCCGCTGCTCGCGAGCGGCGGGGGACTGCAACGATGCGCGATTTTTAAACTTTTATAATTTCTCTTATTAATTCTTTGGAAAACCCTTTTAGCAAATATAGCGAAACGAAATAGACAATAATTGACATCGGCAATAATAAAAACAGATGCCAATTTTGAAAAAAATGCAGAGCTGCCGCCATAACTCCGCTTGCCAAAATGGTTTTGAACAGTATCGCTATATCTGGCAGCATTTTTGTTGTTTTCGCGACCATTACAAAACAGATTGCGGCAATTAAAGTTTCAGCGAAAACCGTCGCCCATGCCGCGCCGAAATAAGAATAGCGCGGAATAAAAATCAAATAAGCCACCATGCTTAATGCCGCTGTTATCGCGTATGCCCAGATCATTTTTCGCTGTTTTTCCAAGGCGACAACCGTATGCCCGTAAAGCGTTCCGATAAAAACCATCGCTGACGCTAAAACAATAATTTTTAGGACAGGCGCGGCAGGAGTAAAACTCTCTTTTGCGATCAAGACAACGATTTTTTCCGCTAAAAAAAGTGTTCCGACAACCATCGGCACCGCCATAATAATAATCGCGTTGAACGCCATCTGTAAAGTTTTTTTAAATTTATCAAAATTTTTCTCTGCCCAGTAATTTGAAAGAAGCGGCAAGATCAACCCCATAAACATTGTCGGCAGCATAATCAAAATTTCCAAAAAACGAAAACTGAATCCGTAAATCCCGACATCAGCGCTGGAATGCGTGAGTGAAAGAATAATCGTGTCCGCTTTTAAATAAACTAGATTAAAAGCTATTGAAATCGCGATCGGCCATGATCTTTTGAATATCTTTTTCCAAATATCAAAATCAAAAGCAAAGCGGATTTTTATTATTCTGATTGCTGAAAAAAGCAAATAACTGAAATTAAAAACATTTCCGATAATCGCCGCGACTAAAATACCGATCAGCCCTAAATCAAGATAAGCCGCAAGCGCTACAAGCGCGGTCATTGTTCCTTTCCCGATAATATCCGCCGCGGCAACCTTTGCCATTTTCAGCTCTTTTTGAAAAAGTCCTGTCAAAACCTGAATTAAACTTAACAAAAAAAACGAAAGCGTAAAGATAAAAATCGCTGTTTTAACAATCGGCGGGTATGGAAAAAACAGCACCGCTATCGGCGCAATTGAAAAAAATACCAAACTCGCAAAAAACCTGAAAGTAAAAAGATTGCTTAAAGTTTTTTGCACATCAGCGTTCGGGCGTGAAATCATCTGCGTTGTGATAAGCATCAGCCCCATATCAGCCAGAATAGCAAAAAATTGCAAAAACGCAACCACGATCGTGTATTGCCCGAATTTTTCCGGACCTAAATATCGCGTCATTATGCCTAAAGCGATAACGCCGAGAAAGACCGATACGAATTTCCCAACGGTCTGGATTATAGAATTATGCGCGATATTTTGCCTTAGGCTCTTGACTTTTTTATTCATTGTGTTATATTGAAATGATATAAAATTGTTTTGATATTTTTTAAACCCCTAAATGAAAAGGAGGGAAAAATGGAACGAAAACTTAATTTTGGCGAGATGCTCGCTAAAAAAAAGGCGATTGGGGCAAAGGAGCTCCATAAAGCATTGGAGTTTAAAAATCTTTTAACTCACCTATCAATGTGCATAGACTTTGATAGAAATAAAAACAGAAAGGCGGCAGTCAGTAAGCGGCTGTTGCGAGGGGTCAAATGAATTATTTGCGGCTCTCAGGAAAAGCCGCAAATAATAAAAAGGATAATCTTGTGATTTTTGCAAAACAAAAAACGCGGGATTATTTTTTTTATTGCTGAATTTTAAAATCGCAAAACTTGAATGTCTGTGTCTTTGCGAGGAAGGAGCGGAGCGATAGCGGAACGACTGACGAAGCAATCCCATTACTGAACGAATAAAACTGTAATTATAATTTTTTTGTCTATTAACGAGATTGCTTCGTCGCATCTCATTCGCTACGCTCATTCGCCTCCTCGCAAAGACAGCTTTTTAGATAGCCCTTATTGTAAATTAAAAATTCATTCACACTCTCTCAACATATTTTCCTGTCTCAGTATTCACCCTTACAACATCGCCTGTATTTACAAACAGAGGAGTATTTATCACAGTGCCTGTTTCCAAGACAACCTGTTTTGTTCCGCCTTGCGCCGTGTCGCCCTTAATTCCCGGCGGAGCTTCAACGACCTTTAATTCAACTTTTTTCGGCAAATCTATCGCAACAGGGCTGTCTTCAAAATTCAAAACATCAACTTCAAGCCCGTCTTTTAAAAAATTCATTTTATCGCCGAGCAGATTTTTATTGAAAGAAAACTGCTCAAAAGACACCTGATCCATAAAAAAATATTCATCCCCCTCTTGATATAAAAAATCCGCTTTGGAGCGCGCCAAATCCGCCTCTTCCGCTTTATCTGCGCCCTTGAAAGTATAATCTAAAACGCTTCCGCTGATTAAATTCTTCAACTTTGTCTTTAAAATCGCGCCGCCGCGCCCCATTTTAAGGTGCTGGGCGGAAATAACCGAATACGGCTCATTATTAATTTTAATCGTTTTATTTAGTTTTATCTCATTGATTGAAAGCATAGTGTTTTTCGTATTGTCTTTGCGAGGAGCCGAATGAGCGTAGCGAATGAGATGCGACGAAGCCGCACCTAACGGGTGGTCACCCGTTAGGTGCGGCTTCGCTTCATTCCACTCCGCTCGCAAAGACAGATGTTAAATGTATTTTTCCTTAATCATAAATTATTTTAATAATATTTCAATAGGCACAAAAAATCAAAATCTGCCGTAGGGGCGGGTCGCGACCCGC
>JAGLJD010000030.1 GCA_023142625.1 Candidatus Parcubacteria bacterium
GAAACGATTGAAAGGCATATCGCTAAATCCAAAGCTGGCTCTGTGATTTTAATGCCGCCGACAATATTCAGATTTATATCCTGATTTATAAGATTTATATTAGCGCGGCGGATTAAGACAGTGGCTAAAATCTGCAAACGGTTGGCGTCAAAACCAAACGCCCTGCGTTGGGGATATCCAAAAATCGTTTTGCTCACAAGCGCTTGCGTCTCAATTAAAAATGTTCTCGTCCCTTCTAAAATAGAGCTTATGGCCGTTCCCGGCGCGCCTTGTCCGCTATCTGACAAAAAAGCGCCTGCTGGATTTTTAACTTCTTGCAGCCCTTTTGACGACATAGCAAATACGCCAAGCTCCGAAGTGGCGCCGAAACGATTTTTTTTAGCACGCAAAATCCTAAAATTATTCTTTTCTTCGCCTTCTAAATAAGCGACTGTGTCAACAAGATGTTCTAATGTCTTTGGTCCCGCGACCTGTCCGTCTTTTGTGATATGCCCGATAATAAAAATCGGGATATTAAATTTTTTCGCCGTATGCAACAGTTTGACAGTGGCAGCCCTGATCTGATTGATGCTGCCCGCCTCTGTTTCAAGTTCCATTGATGAAATAGTCTGAATTGAATCAATAATCGCTAAATTCGGCTTGACTTTTTCAATTGCCGCGCAAATTTTTTCCACTTCGGTTTCAGATGAAAATTTCATCTCTGAATTTTTAATTTCTAATCTGTCTAAACGCATCTTAATCTGATGCGCGGATTCCTCGCCAGAAACATATAGAGTATTATTAATAACGGCTGCTATCTGTAAAAGCAGAGTTGACTTTCCTATTCCCGGCTCGCCTCCGATTAAAACAACGCTTCCCGGCACGATTCCTCCGCCTAAAACGCGATCAAACTCTTCAATGCCTGTTTTAACGCGCGCCAATTCTCCGCTTTTAATTGCGTTAAAATTAATGATATCCCCTGTTTCTATTTTAACTTCGCGCGCCTGATTTTTTTTATTGAAAATTTCAGCTTGTAAAGTTCCCCATTGTCCGCAATCAATACAGCGCCCCTGCCATTTTTGGCTTTGCGCTCCGCAATTGGAACAACTATAAATTGTTTCTGTTTTTATCGGCATAGGCAAATTTATTAAAAAAAACGGCGCGTCTGCGATGCGCCGCAAAAATTTTTAACTAAATAAAAAATTACAAATATAAAACATTTTTCTTATAAATTTATACTATTCTTCTATAAGAAAAAATATCTCTTTTAATATATCGCCGTTCTCGCTTCTAATAACAGGATCAATGGATATCGCTGGAAAATCATCATCTGTTCCCTCGCCTCCGTCGTCTCGGCAATAGAACATATCAAAATAAGTTTCATTGCAAATTCCGGCAATATCGCAATCAGCTGTCGGATTATTTAAAATCCAATCTTCCCATGGCCAATAAGATATGTCAGGCCAAGGATTCTCGCACATAAAAGTATTTATCGTCATCTTCTTTTTAGCGCTGCCATAATCAATAACGCCGTTAGATACGGCTTTAATATCTAAAATCGCTTTGCCGTTTATCGGATTAGCTGTTAAAACAGCGTTTCCCAGCGCGGTTGAAATCTGAAAAATATCATCGCTGTCTATCTCTGTCCATGTCCAGTCAAAATCGTTCGGATTTAAAATATTGCCTGTGCTATCATCAACCGCGAAACTGTAAAACTGGTGCTGGTTTCCAGCAGCGCCTCCGTCTGAGTCGCGAATGCAATCATTCTTACCAGCGCATAAAAATATATCAGAACTCATATCTTCATAAATCAAGTTTGGTAACGGCGAATCTCCGACTTCTACATCAACTCTGATATAATCAATATCGCAAATTATATCGCCTGTTGTAAAATTCCAACTATAATCTCCGTCCATCGCGATTCCATATTCGCTTAAAACGCCCTCGGCAACAGCATCTGTTAAGTCGGGGTCGCCTTTTATAATAACTCTATAAATAGTAGCTGGATTTAAATCTTCTTTTGGCGCGAAATATACTATTGTGCTGCTAGAATTTACAGTTAAACTCCCATCAATAGCGCACCAAACTTCCCCTGCAAAACTATATAAAGTTGAAGTGGATGTATCTGTCGGACAAATTCCTTCAACCGTATATTCAGTGATTACTTCCATATTATCTTCGTTCTTTATGCTGTTTCCTTTCATCTCTTGGTCAAACTCCGCGCTAATTAAAACATTGCGGCAGACATCTATATTTCCGCCAACAGGCATTGTCGGTGGAATAACCACAGGGCGCGTACGGCAGCAAGTATCGTTTCCACATAAAAGTGGCGCGGAGCAGTCAGCGTCCTGTTCGCATCCGCAGCACCAGCCGCGGCTGTTTCCAACGCAAGCGTCAATATTAGGGGTGCATTCTAATGGAGCAAAGCATTGATCATTATTCATGTCGCAACAGCAAAAACAATTATTATAATTAGGATCAACCCCGCCTGTCGGGCAAATCGCGCTGTCTTCCATGCATCCATATCCGATCATACAACTGCTAACGCCTTCTTGGCAGCAATTCCCTCCGCCTAAAATGCAAGGCACGCCAGGACCTGTCGGCTCAATAACAGTTATAATTCCACTCCCTGTAATTCCATCTGCTTGCGCGTTTATGTTAGTTGTTCCTAATGAAATAGCGTCAACCTGCTGATACGGATCTATATCGCCATTAGGCAATTCAATATCCTGTAAAGGAAATGCTAAATCGGCAATAAGTCCGTCATTGCTCCACCAGTTCCAATTATAATTTAACGGATTTATTGTTTGTCCGCTTGGATCGCAACTGTCTGGCGAAGACCTTGCTATAGATTTATAATCAACAACATCGCCAATATAAGCCGAGGCGTTTGTCGGAATTACTTCGACTGAACTCAGCGCGCATAAAGCGTCAGCTCCGCTTTTTGTTTTAAATATCCACGAATAAGAATCGTTTCCGTTGGTTTCAATCGCGCCGTCGCCGCAAACAGCAAGCCCGCTTGATCCTTCATTTAAGCAAATATTTGAACAGCCATCGTTGTTTATTAAATTGCCGTCGTCGCAATCTTCGCCGATTCCTATATCTCTGTCTCCGCAAACAGAACTTTTAACGCCCTCGCTTAAACAAATGCTTGAACAGCCATCGCTTGAAATAATATTATTATCATCGCAATCCTCGCCTAATTCAATCGCTCCATTTCCGCAAACCGCTGTGCCTGTTGATCCTTCCTTAAGGCATTTATCAGAACATCCGTCGCCATTAGTCTGATTGCCATCGTCGCACGCTTCGCCGAATTCAAGAATGCTATTTCCGCAAACCGCTGTGCCTGTTGATCCTTCGTATAAACATTCAGATGAACAGCCGTCGCCGGAATTAGTATTATTGTCATCGCAATTTTCATAAATATCTAAACCTCCATTACCGCAAGTATTAGTAACCGATCCTGTGTTTAAACAATTAACACTACATCCAACGCTGTTAACTGGATAGCATTCCTGGCTCGGCTGCCCGCAATGGTCTGCGGCGCCATTCCAAAGGCAAGACGCGCCGCATAGCGCATCTCCGTCGCATTCTTCGCCAGAAGCCAAATTGCTATTTAATTTTATTAAATAATCTCCTAACACAGATTTAACCCCGTTTTCGCCTGTCTTAATTACTGCTCTGTAATAATTATCCTGCGTAAAATTGCCAACCGCAGAAAAGGTTGCCACGGATTCTCCCGTAAAATTATTCCAGAGATAAAATGGATTTGTAATATTAATAACTGCCGTCAACGGATTAAAAGGGCAAGACGAATCGCCGCCGCAATCATAAATTCTTATGCTTCCGTTAGCGCCGTTAGTTAAAGTGGCGGAATTAACCTCGCCGTCAAAGCGCAAGCCCATTTCCGCGTTAATGCAGACAGAATCGCATTCATACCAATGCTCAATAATGCTTAATCCTTGAAAATCAACTTTTAATAGCGCTTTTCCTGTCTTATTATCCGGCATTGCATTAGCTCTAATGTAAGTATTGCCGTTTCCAATAGCGCTAACTGTTTCGTTGGTTGTCGCGCTTCCAGATACTGTGGCGATTAACGGATCATCGCTGCTCCAATTCATACTCTGCCCTAAAACATTAATTATAATACAAGGATTATCTTTAGATATTAATGTCGCGATAAAATCCTGAGTGGCAGACTCCATAACTAATTTAGCGGGATTAGGGTTAACAACAACTTCGCCTATCTCGCATTGAATAAGATCGTCGCGAGTTTTAAAATGCCAAACGAAATCGTCAATTAAAGGATTTCCAGCCGCAGTTGTTATCCCTCCGGCGCTTCCGATTAAAGTAATTTGATGCCAACTATTTTGATTTAACAGAACTGCCGGATGAAACTCAAAAGCTTCAATACCTATGCCAAAAGGATGATAAATAAATCCTCCTGCAATAGGAGCTCCGAGAATAATACAAGTTGAATCAGCGCATTCCTGAACTAAAACATTCGCGTTATTAACGGTTGCTTGACTTACAACTTCTGAAAAACTGGCGCCGATAGCCGCGTTTACGCATACATCATTTCCGCCCGCTCTGCCTATCCACGGCGTAGGGCTTGGCACTACTGGGTCGTACGGAAATTCAGTATCGCATTCTTCTCTCATAAAGTAGTCGCCTGTCGTAAAACTCCATGTGTATGTTGAAAAATTAGCCGTCGGACAAGCGCCTACATAACAGGCTCCGTCTGGACAGCAAACCTGCGTTGCGGAATCAGGGCAATTGGCATTATTTCCCGCGCAATCTCCGATCTCAAAAGGGATAGAATTAGAACTTCTGTTTCCGCTATTATCTAAAACATAAACAGGTCCGCTTTGCGCTTCTGTTGGAATTCCCGGAACCTGAGCGTTATTTATAAAAATGTCAGACCAGCCGCCGATAGCGCCAGCGGAAATATTCGGAAAGGCAGGTGTTCCGTCGTAAAATTCAATGTCTCCCAATAATGCGCCAAAATGCTCTCCGTAAATATCAACCAGTGTGTTAATCGGTCCGAAAACAGGAGCTATTTTGCACATTCCCGGCAATAGCTCGCAACCAGCGCCGACAACGCATACATCAAAAAATTTTCCGTTGCTGTCTTCTGTTCCGATAGTTACTATGACATCTCCGTCAGCAGCGCCTGCTGGGACTTTTACAATAATGCTGTTAGCGCTCCAATAATCAACTCCGCATTCGGAAGGAAAACTAAAATCACCCGCAGTTCCGTTAAAAGTTACCGTATTTCCAGCGTGGCTATTTGTAAAACCGCTGCCGTAAATTGTCACATACTGACCTTCTGGACCTCTGTTCGGCTCTATATAATCAATGCGCGGACCTGTCGGCGAATTCGTTACTCTAAAATTCAAATAATTTCCATAATCTCCTCCTGCTGAAACAGCTCTAAATCCGACATCTCCTGATTGTATGTTCGGAATTTGGCAATCTATTTCTAAATCAGGGTTGGGAACTGAATTTAAGCCAGCAATATTACTGCTGTCATTTCCAAATTCAATAGTTGAACCGGCTAAAATATTCAATCCGTGTCCGCGAATACTCTCTTCATAAAAACCGCAATCACTACCCAAGCAAGCAGACCCAGCTTCAATATTTTCCACTTTGCAAAGACCTGGACGAACTGTTCCGTCGTCAAAAAAATCTGGAATTATTGTTCCGCGCGCGTCATTAGTAGCGTCGCTATATCCGCTGTCAGCCGTAACTTCTATTGGTCCATTCACTACGCCTATTGGAACAACTGCTATAATCTGTCTGTCTGTCCAAACGCTGATACATTGCGCGTTAACAGTATTTGCTAAATCCGCTGCTATTCCGTTGATCGTAATCTGAGAACTCGGACCGTAAGCGCCAAAATTTCTTCCCCAAATAGAAACCAAATTTCCAGCGGTTCCGACAGGTATGCCGTGAGGGCTGCAACTATCTGAATCATTAGGAGTTATACAATCAATAATCGGTCCGTCTTGGCAAAGACAGCATATAGTTGTTCCGAGTGGATAACCTGCCGCTTCACACTCTACTGTTGATAAACCAAAATTTTGACAATCACAGATTCCTGAAGCGCATATACTGTCATCGCAATTGCATAACGGATCGCCTATGTCAATATCGCAGGCAGATCCAACGCAAGCGGCGCAATCAACTCCTCCGCAATCAATTCCTATTTCATCGGCATTTAATATGCTGTCGCAGCAATGCGCCGCGCGCAGAGAAAAACTGCGAGTGTCATCGGTTGTATTACTGTCTAAATCAGCTGCTTCCGCAGTTAAAGAATAAATTATTCCCGCGCTATATCCTAAAGCGACTGTCGGCTGCCATATAGCAGTTCCGCTTGGCAAAATCCATGGTAGAGGATTACCGCACAATCCAGGTCCTGGGCAAGGAATAATAACTGTCGGGGTGCCTCCTAAAAAAGCCAAACTGCCATTATTATCGCTGAATTCCACTTGGCTAACGCCAGAATCGTCTGTGGCTGATGATCCCAAATTATTAGGCGTATTTAAACAGACTTGATTTTGGCTAATTAGATTTACTGTTGGCGGCTGGCAATCTACTAAATTGTTAGTGAAAAATTGCGGATGCTCATTAACAGCGATATTGTCCTGTAAAGTCAATCCTCCTGCTGACTGAACTCCGCCAGCGCCGATTATTACTTCTATGTCAATAGTAGAATTATCGTCAAAACATCTGTCCGCTCCGCAAGGATTAGCAGTACAGGTTCCAGTTAATGGGCTAAACTCAACTATTTTGCCGCTAACCGTAAAATTGCCAACAATTAAATTTAATGCTCCGCCAGCACATTGGGAATTTACTCCTGTCCCTTGAATAATTATAGAAGCCGCGTCAACAGAAGCAGGATCAACATTTTTGTTAAAATATATTCTAATTACGGAATTCATCGGATTTGTTATTGTAAAAGGACAATTTTCGTCCGGAGGCTGGATAGAAGTTACTATAAAACTTTCTGCGCCAGGGCATCCTGGACAAGTTAGCATTGGATCTGACTGCCAAGCGCAGACAAGCGGATTAATGGTATTTTGGCATCTTAAGCATCCGCCTGCGGCGCAAGTTCCTAATTCAAGAATACAATCGCAGGGCGAACCAGCCATTCCTCCTCCGCCGCCAGTCGCTTCAGTTAAACTATTTAATATAAATTGTGTGATGGCAAAAGACGCTAAAATAATGAGAAGTCCTATAACAGCGCTGATTAAAACTCTCTTTGCTTTATTCACTTTCTCTGGAACTCCGCCTGAAGTCATCCATAAAAATCCGCCGTATAAAATTAAAGTAATAGCTAAAACGCCTAAAAAACCGAGCATGGCATTGATTACCGCAAAAACCATTGACTTTAGTCCGCGTGTTCCCAATTCTAAAATAGAAGAATATTCTAAGCCGTAAGTTTGGGCGGAAGCGGAAACAGCGATACTGAAAACCGCTAAAAACGCAATGGCGAATAAAATAAATTTTCGTTTTTTAAACATCATATTTTAAAATTTGCAATTCTTTAATATTCAATTTTACTAACTTCAACCACATTCTGTCTTTGCGAGGAGTTGAATGAGCGCAGCGAATGAGATGCGACGAAGCAATCTTATTACTGAGCGGACAAATCTATAATCATAATTCTTTCTGCTTAAGTAATGGGATTGCTTCGCTCCGTTGCACTCCGCTCGCAAAGACAGTATGTGAAAAAAATTTAGATTTATTTATAAAATTTTAAATTATTTATTAAGGGCACGCACACCATGCTCCGTCGCAGCAACATGGTCCTAAAGTAGGAACGCCAGCGCATCCTGGTCCTTCGCTCGGATACAAGCAATTCTGATAATTGTTTTTCACTCCTGCTGTTGCCTGGCTTTGATAAGCAGTTGCTGTTTGAAATTTAGAATGATTAATACTTGCCTGCGTCGCGCCGCCGATATCCTCAGCTGTTATCCAATACCCGACTGTTCCGCCTAAAATTCCAATATTGCTGGTATTCAGACTGCTATACATCATTATATCTGAAAACAAAATCTGAATCGGATCTTTTAGTGTAACGCCAACTTCATTTACAAGCGGGCTAACACTAATAATTGTCGGAGATGTTAAATTAATATTATTAGTCGTGTTAAACTGCCAAATATAATCATCAGTCGGCGACTCTTCTGATATTCCGTCATTATCGCCGTCAAAAGAATTGCTTGCCATATCAACTATGCCGTCAAAAGGGTACGCAGCTTCAGGACAAATAAGGCAGGTCGCGGCCTTAATCGTTGTGGTTATATTTGCCAATGCTGGCAGACAATAGATTGTCTCTCCGCAAGAATTCGTTCCGCAAGGTGTTCCTAAAAATTCAACTGTTCTATATTGGTTGGAAATAGACAAAAATCCTGCGACTGGCGCGCCGTCATTGACTAAAATATTTGCGTCTAATATTGACAACGGGTCAATAGCTTCTGAAAAATGCATCTGCACAACTATATTGCGATCGTAAGTTCCGCTAGCTGCGGGCTGAACGATTTTAATATAAGGCGGCGTAACATCCAAAAAAGTGCTTATTTCAAATGACCAATCATAACTGCCTAACGCTCCAAAAGCTGAACTTCCGTCTGATTTATTTATATTATTCGTGAGTTCAACAGTATGCCAAATATTTTCAACAGGGCTGCCAAGCGGATTTATCGGCTTAAAGCGGAAAGTTCTGTCGTCGGCTGTTTTCGCCGCAAAAACTTCCGTAATATAAGGACCTGAAATAATTTCTCCTTGTTTGGCGATTTTTACATTAGGATTGCCACTTCCGTCTAAGACGATAGTGTCATACTCTCCAGCGTCAAACTCTCCATTGCCGTTAATGTCAACCCAATCGCCAAAAATTGTGCTGCCATTCGTGTCGTCAATCAAAGTGCTGACTTGCATCGCTTCCTTAAAGGTAACAACGATTGATGTGTTGCGGGCAATATTAAGCGAACCTGGCGCTGGATAAACGCTCTCAATAATTCCAGAGCCTAAGGCGCCGCCTCCGCCGCCACCACCACCGCCGCCGCCGCCAGTTGCGCCAGTTGCGCCAGTTAAACTCTTCATTATAAACTGCGTGATAGCAAAAGACGCTAAAATAATTAAAAGTCCGATCGCGCCGCTTATTAAAATCTTTTTCGCTTTTTCGATTTTCTCAGAAGCCCCTCCTGATGTCATCCAAACAAACCCTCCATATAAAATTATAACTATCGCCAATATTCCCAGAAATCCTAAAACAATATTAATAATCGTAAAAACCATTGATTTTAATCCGCGTGTTCCCAGTCCTAAAATTGAGGAATATTCTAATCCGTAAG
Organism: Candidatus Parcubacteria bacterium; assembly: GCA_023142625.1. GTDB lineage: Bacteria > Patescibacteriota > Patescibacteriia > JAACEG01 > JAACEG01 > JAGLTA01. The sequence continues at coordinate 9,339 of JAGLJD010000030.1, forward strand.
TTTGCGCGGACGCGGAAACAGCAATGCTGAAAATCGCTAAAAACGCAATGGCGAATAAAATAAATTTTTGTTTTTTAAATCTCATAAATGCTTAAAATTTGCAATTACCAATTTGGCAATGAATTTGCAATTTTCTAATTTTCAATTTTACTAACTTTAACCATTCTGTCTTTGCGAGGAGCGAATGGAGCGATAGCGAAATGAGTAACGAAGCAATCCCATTACTGAGCGAACAAATCTATAATTATAATTTGTCTATGCTTTTGTATAGTTTGCACGGTTAGTAATGGTATTGCTTCGTCGCGCCTCTCTCGCTTCGCTCGTTCAGCTCCTCGCAAAGACAGGATGAAAAAAATTTTACAAAAACTCTTTTATGGGGATATGGTGGAATTGGTAGACACGCAAGCTT
>JAGLJD010000031.1 GCA_023142625.1 Candidatus Parcubacteria bacterium
AAAGTTTTAAAAGACGGGGATTTAGTGGAAGTTGACGCAAATAAAGGAGTGGTAAAAATATTAAAGAAAGCGAATAAATAGATATTTTACACTTGACAAATACAAAATATCTGATATAATGTATTTATAACAAAATAATTATACATTTATGAGCATAATTAGAGATATAACGCTACGGGCGAAGAAATATTTAAAATCAGATGAAATATTGCTTTTTATCGGCGCAAGGCAAGCAGGAAAAACAACGATATTAAAACAGATAAAAAAATATTTAGAAAAAAACAACGAAACAGCCGTCTATTATTTAAATTTGGAAGATTATGAGTATTTAGATTTGCTCAACAAAACGCCTAAAAATATTTTTAAAATATTTCCAATTGATAAAAATAAAAAAAATTATATTTTTATTGATGAAGTCCAGTATTTAAAAAATCCCTCTAATTTTTTAAAGTATCTATTTGATGAATATCAGGGAATAGTAAAATTAATCGTGTCCGGGTCATCGGCTTTTTATTTGGATAAAAAATTTAAAGATTCTTTGGCAGGAAGAAAAAAAATATTTTATGTATCAACATTGTCATTTCTCGAATTTTTAAGGTTTAAAAATGAAAATAATTTATCAAAAAAAGATTTAAAAAAATTGAGTTTAACGGAAAAAGAAAAAATATCTATTTATTATAGGGAATTTATGATATTTGGAGGGTATCCTCGCGTTGTTTTGGCTAGCCAAGAGAATAAAGGTGAAATATTGCGCGAGATTGCTTTTTCTTACATTAAAAAAGATATTTATGAAGCAGGAATAAAGCAAGAGGAAATTTTTTATAAATTGTTTAGGATTCTATCTTCGCAAATAGGCGGATTATTTAATGCTTTAGAATTATCCAATACATTAGGAGCCTCAAAAACCGCCATAGATAATTATCTTTATGTAATGAGAAAATCATTCCATATCGCTTTCTTAACCCCATTTTTTAAAAATACTAGAAAAGAATTAACAAAGATGCCAAAAATTTATTTTTACGATTTAGGTCTTCGCAATTTTTTTGCTAATAATTTAAAGCAATTTGAGGAAAGAGATGACAAAGGCGCGCTTTTAGAGAATGCGGTTTTTAGGCAATTTAGAGATTTCTTTGAAAAAGATCAATTAAGATTTTGGCGCACGACCCAGAAAAATGAAATTGATTTTATTTTAAATGAAAAAGACGCTTTTGAAGTTAAAGTTAATGCGAATAATTTTAAGAAGTCTAAATATAAAAAGTTTTTTGAATTATATCCCGATATTGATTTATCTATAATATCTATTGATAAAAAGGAGAACAGGCATTGCGGCTGTAAAGTTTTTGATGTTTGGGAGATTTAAAAAAGATGAAATATTAAATTTGTTGCGGGAATTTTAAAAGCTATTGATTATTAGAAATAAGTCCATTAAGATTAAATATAATTTTGTATTTTAATTTTATTATTATGTTTTTAAAAAAAATAGGAATTGATTTAGGGACGACAAATATTTTAGTCTATATTCCGAAGCGCGGGATTGTTATTAATGAGCCGTCCGTTGTCGCGATTTCTTTGACAGACAATGAAATTTTAGCCGTTGGGGCTGAAGCGAAAGAGATGATCGGTCGCACCCCTGATTCTATAGTCGCCTCGCGGCCGTTAAAAGACGGAGTAATAGCTGATTATAAAACAACAGAAATAATGCTCCGTTATTTTATAAATAAGGCAGTCGGCGGAGTTCGCTTGTTCCGCCCTGAAGTTATGGTGGCAGTTCCTGCTGGAATTACATCAACTGAAAAAAGAGCCGTAATTGACGCCACGATCGCGGCAGGGGCTAAAGCAGCTTATATTATTAAAGAGCCGATTGTAGCCGCGATTGGCGCGAATATTCCAATCGGCGCGCCTTCTGGGCATATGATTATTGATATTGGCGGTGGAACTTCGGAAGTAGCGTTAATATCTTTGGGCGGCATAGTCGCCGCTTCTTCAGTTAGAATAGGCGGCAATAGATTCGATGTTTCCATATCAGAATTTATACGCAAAAAATACAATTTAGCGATTGGAGAACGGACAGCTGAAAATATAAAAATAAATATCGGTTCGGCTATGTATCTTAAGCAAAAAATGACTATGAAAGTTAAAGGGCGGGATATGCTGTCAGGTCTTCCAAAAACAGTGGAAATCAGTTCAGACGATGTTACTGAGGCTATTCAGGATGATTTAGAGGGAATTGTCAACGCTACAAAATCTGTTTTACAGAAAACCTTGCCAGAACTTTCAGCAGATGTAATTGACAAGGGCATTATTTTATCTGGCGGTTCAAGTTTATTGCGAAATATTGACAAACTAATTGCGCGCGCGATTCAGGTTCCAGTGTATGTGGCGGACGAATCGCTTTTGTGCGTTGCTAAAGGCACTGGAATCGCTTTAGAAAATTTAGATATGTATAAAAGAAGTTTAGCGGCTTCTAAATAGATCCATTGAATAATTAGCATCGGCGTATTGCAATACGCCTCTACCTAATAGGTTTAAATTTTTTAGTATGAAAATTTTAATTATAGACAACTACGATTCTTTTACTTTTAATTTGTATCAATATATTGGAGAAATTTTAAAATTACAGGACAGGCAGTTTGAATTAAAAAAAAATAATATTTGGTGGCAGTTATTTTGTCGTTGCCAAAAAATGAATTTTGATAAAATAATTATCTCACCTGGTCCAGGCAGCCCCGATGATTTAAATTATTTTGGAATTTGCGCCAAAGTTATCAAGGATATTGGAAGAATGGTTCCAATATTGGGAGTCTGCCTTGGAATGCAAGGAATAGCTCATTGTTATGGCGGAAAAATTATTTGCGCAAAAATTCCCATGCACGGCAAAACAAGTTTAATCAGTCATAATGATGCAGATTTATTTAAAGGGCTGCCGCAGGATTTAGAAGTTATGCGCTACCATTCTTTGGCTGTTGATCAGAATAATATTCCCGATTGTTTAGAAATTACGGCTTTTGCGCGCGACAGCGGCGAAATTATGGGATTAAAGCATAAAAAATACCCAATTAAAGGGGTGCAGTTTCATCCTGAATCTTTTGCCACGGATGGCGGAAAAAAAATGCTGAAAAATTTTTTATTGCCGTAAAAATAATTTTTTAACGCTATTTTACCAGCTCAATTTTATTGATTGTAACATCAACTATCGGATGGTCGTTTTCATTTTTTTCAACTGATTCAATTTTTTTAACAATATCCATTCCTTCTGAAACATAGCCGAAATTGGTATGTTTTCCGTCAAGATATGCAGTAGTTTCGGCAGTGACGATAAAAAATTGCGAGCCGTTAGTGTTCGGTCCTGAATTTGCCATAGCCAAACTGCCGCGGACAAGTTTATGGCTGTTTATTTCATCGTCAAATTTATATCCTGGTCCGCCAGCTCCGTCGTTTGACCAATCGTTGTCTTTACTGTTGGGGTCTCCGCCTTGAATCATGAAGTCTTTAATAACGCGATGAAATTTTGTGTTATCGTAAAATCCTTTTTCCGCCAATGTTAGAAAGTTATTTACGGTTATCGGCGATTCTTCACCGTAAAGCGAAATTTTTATGTCTCCGAAATTAGTTTTAAGTATTACTAAACTATACTCTTTAACTAAATCCTCTGATTGAGCTTTGTCTTTTTGATTGCTGTTTTGCATACTGTTTTTTTCTAATGGCTGATTGCTTGCCGCGGAATCATTTTTTAAGTCTTCCGCTTTTAATTCAATCCCGCCATTATAATTATCAGCGCTTTTTGAAGCGCTGTTTTTATTTAGAGAATTTTGGCTCAAATTATTTGAGCACCCGCTAATTAAAACCGTTAAGCACAGCAATAAAAATACTTTCTTCATAATTTTTTTTGTTATATTAAATTTTAAGATTTTTATTTTTTATTTTTAAATAAATTTTGAAAAGTGAAATCATTAAGTAATATGCCGTTTAACATATTGGCATATCTGACATTTTGCCATATCACTACCATGCTAATTTATCTTCTGTCCATTCATCATCAAAATTTGAGAAAATAACAGCATCCATAACACAGGGTAAAATATTACAAGCTTCGCATATTTTTTGAAAGCCATATTGCACAAAATTATAATAATTTTCATCTCCCAAAGCAGTCGCAGAAAGATTAATCGGAAAGCCGAATGTTGTTAACCATTTTGTAATTCTACTATCAACTGGAATTTCAAATTTTGTGAGACCAAGTGATTGCAAAAGATTTCTTGATTGCTTAGGACCAAAACCTTTTAGGTTATCCATAATAATTTTAGCAGATTTTTTTTCAGTTTCCATTGTTTGATTACTTAAAAGATATTTAACCATTTCATTGATAATATCCCAGCCACCATTTTTAAGCCAATAAAGGTTTGTTTGAATTTCTTCCCCTATAGTTTTAGCTCGTCTTATGCCACCAAAATTTGTTAAAATTGATTCTGTAAACATTTTAGGGTTGTCCGATGTTTTACATGTAATGTAGTTTAGCGGAAAAGGTTTAATACAAATAAATTTTGTTATAGTACTGTTTGGACCAGATCTTTGTTGTGTCGTAAGTAAGCAAGAGATCATAGCTTCCCAAAAAATATCGTTTGAGAATTGAGGAATGGTTTTCTTGATATTTCGTTTAATGCGGTTTAAAACGAAAATATTGTTTTTATTAGCCTCAAAAAATAATTTAACTTTTAAAATGTCGTCGTTCTCAATTTGCCAAATTAGTTTCATAATATTGTATTTAAGTGTGTATTTTTACATAACAAGTCATATGCGGATTTGTTATTTTAAATAAACCAAAATTATTTTTATTATATCACAGAAATATTAAAATTTGCAAATAAAATTAAATTTTTTTGAATTACAAAATGTTAAATTTTATTGTCTTTGCGAGGAAGGAGTGAAACGACTGACGAAGCAATCCCATTACTGGGCGAACAAATCTGTGGTTATAAATTTTTTTCGCAAACAATGAGATTGCTTCGTCGCTCTCTCTCGCTACGCTCGCTCGGCTCCTCGCAAAGACATCTTCTATATTAAAATTATAACAGGTATTTACAGAAGCGTTTAAAAAGTTTAAAATTAAAATAAAGAGTAGGAATTATACGCATAGTGAATTATATCATTATTTTTTTGTCTATTAACGAGATTGCTTCGTCGCTCTTTTTCGCTATGCTCATTCGGCTCCTCGCAAAGACAGCGAATTTGCAGAGTTTTTAATTTTGATAAAAAATATGCATGAAATTATAACTAAACTTCAAAATAGGCAGGATTTAACGCAAAACGAAGCATTTGAAATGCAGGAAGAGATAATTAGCGGGAATTTAAGCAAGGACGGAATTATAAAAATATTTGAACTGTTTGAGAAGAAAGAGATGACAGATGAGT
>JAGLJD010000032.1 GCA_023142625.1 Candidatus Parcubacteria bacterium
AAAAATACTGTCATCCTGAATTTATTTTTTAATTATTTTTATATTTTTATAAAGCCCTATCCAATATTCAACACTCAGCTCCTGCGCCCTTATATTTTCTCCGAATTTTAATTTGATAAAAATTTTATCTATATCTTCTTTTTTAATATCCAGACCTTTCGCTAAATTGCTTTTCAATTTTTTTCTTCTGCTGGAAAAACCGGCTTTAACGATTTGAAAAAAATATTTTTCATCTATTTTCAACCTGCAGTCTTTAATTTTTAATTTAACAACCGCGCTGTCCACTTTCGGAATTGGCAAAAAACTTTTTCTGCTTACAAAAAACGCTAACTCGCAATCAGCGTAAAATTGGCATGAGACCGACAATAAACTCATCTGCCCCTGTTTAGCGGTTATTCTTTCCGCGACTTCTTTCTGAACCATTAAAACCATCTCTTGCGGTCTTATTTTTTCGTCTGATAAAAATTTTCTAATAAATCGCGATGTAATATTATACGGAAGGTTAGCTACAATTTTATACGAATTTTTAATGTCTTTAAAATTCTCAACTTTAAATTCGCTGCTCAATATATTTTTTTCAATAATTTCAACATTATCTGTCTTATTGAATATTTTCCGCAAAATTTTAACCAATCCTCTGTCAATCTCAACCGCAATTATTTTTTTAACTTTTTTCGCCAACTCTCTTGTGAGCGTTCCGACGCCAGCGCCTATTTCTAAAATCGCGTCTTCTTTTTTTAGATCGGCTGTTTTTATTATTTTATCTAAAATTTTCGCATCGGTCAAAAAATTTTGCCCGAATTTATGCTTTAGGGAAATGTTATATTTTTTTAAAGCTGTTTTTGTCTCCTGCTGAAGCATAGATCTAAAATTATTAAGCATTGTTTATTATAACAGATATATTTGTTTATTTACAGATTTTTTAAAAAATGGTAATATATGAATAGTTTATAAATAATTAAGTTTTAAAATTATGAATCAAAATTTTTATCGCGCGCTTTTTTTAAAACCGCTAAAATTAATTTGGAAAAATAAATTTTTATGGGTATTAGGGCTTTTTATCCTATTTTTAGCCGGCGAAGGATATGATTTTATTTCAACCAGTTTTAGCGAAATAATAACCGACAAAGATAGTTTGATTTGGCGCGTTTACGATACCGGCTTTTTTCAATCAGCCACTTTGGCAAACTTGCAAAATATCATCTCTGCTGATCCGCTGGCGATTATCGCTTCTCTATTGATTTTAATATTTATTATCAGCATATTTTTGCTGTTTGTCTGGCTGTCAGTAATATCTCAGGGCGGAATTGTTTATTCTATTTTCAAATTAAACAGCAAAGAAAAAACTAACTTGGGGCAAAGCATAAAAATCGGACGAGATAATTTTTGGCAGACGCTCAACCTTAATATTATCAATAAATCCATAGTTTGGAGCGTCTCTTTTCTGTTTGGATTATTCTATTTCGCTTTTCTTATTAAAAGCATAAGTTTTTTTAGCTGGTTTCTGCTTTCAACGATTTTCATCCTAATAATACTCTTTGTTTCTTTGATCACTAAATACGCGCTATCATTTATTATACTTCAGGGGAAAAATTATCTAAGCGCTATTAAGGATGGATTTAATCTATTTTTAGACAATTGGGTTATTACGATTGAAGCGGCTTTTTTTCTATTTATTATAAATTTTATAGCGCAAATAGCGATCAAATGGATAATTTTAATTCTATTGCTTCCAATATCTTCTATGGGAATTTTTAGCATTTTTTTATCCAGTGGAATAAGTTTTGCGTTCCTATTTATTTTTATTCCGATTTTAACAAGTTTGATAGCTTTATGGATGATCGCTATGCTTGTTTCCTACAATTACGCTGTTTGGATTTCAATGTTTATGAAACTGACAACGGAAGGGAGGCAGTTTAGTTTGATTGGAAAATTATTTAATAAAATAAAGAGACGCGCTGAATAATATCTTGTTATTCAACGAATCTAACTAAATATTATATTATGGAAGAGAATGCCAGCAACGGCAAACAAAAAGCGCAAATCGCAAAAAAAGATGTCTTGGAAAAATTAAATTTTAGCATGGATGCGATAAAAATCGCAAACAAAGAAAGGATGATAAAGGCAAAAGCGGCTCAAATCGGGTATAATTATATTGATTTATCAAATTTTCCAATCGCTCCTGAAGCTCTTAAGATTATAGATCAAGAAAATGCTGAAAAATATAAAATGGCATGCTTTTATTATGGCGGAAAAGAAGCGCGCATCGGAGCCGTGAATTTAACTGATGAAAATACGATTCAATTCATTTCTCAATTAAAAGAGCGATTCTTTAATAAAAATTTTCAGATTTATCTTATCTCCGAGCATAGTTTTTTAAAAATTATGTCTCTATATGAAAAATTGCCAAAAATTAAAGTTATCCAACAGGTAATTCAAATTACCAAAGAAGATTTGGTTAAATTTAAAGAAATTAAAAATTTTAAACAAGTCACAAAATCTCTAAAAAAAGTCTCTTTAACTGAAATTTTAAATTTATTATTATCTTCGGCCATAAATATTGACGCTTCCGATATTCACATAGAAGCAGAAAAAGATGATGTAAAAATACGGTATAGAGTTGACGGAACGCTTCATGACGCGGCTGTTATGGATAAAAATAAGTGGAACATTTTAGTGTCAAGGATTAAATTAATTTCAGGGTTAAAAATTAACATAAGCGACAAGCCGCAAGACGGGCGTTTTACCATTTCGCTTGATAAAGATCAAATTGACATAAGAGTTTCAACTCTGCCTACTGTTTACGGAGAAAGCGTAGCCATAAGAATTTTAATGTTCTCGCGCAAATCATTCACTTTAACAGAATTAGGGCTTAGAGAAGAAATTTACAGCGTATTAAAAAAAGGAATAAACAGACCTAATGGGTTAATATTTAATACAGGACCCACGGGATCTGGAAAAACTTCAACGCTATACGCTATTTTAAACGAATTAAACCAAGAAAATGTTAAAATTATTACTATTGAAGATCCTATTGAAT
>JAGLJD010000033.1 GCA_023142625.1 Candidatus Parcubacteria bacterium
GTATTTCCCGCTTTATCTGCCGCGCGGACTTGAAAATAGACAGTATTCCAGTCATTAACGCTGAAATTAAAAATTGTACTTGTGCTGGTTGTCGCGATTATCCAATCCTGCCATTCGCCGCTATTAATTTTATATTGCAAATCAAAACTTTCTATTCCGCTAACGATTGTTGAACTCGCATTTGCATCATCGCCGCTCCAATTAACGGTAAATCCTGTTTTATTATAATCATTTTTTAAGTTATCTATGGTTGAACTCGGCGCTGTCGCGTCAACAATCCAATAATGAATTATTGAACTGCTGACATTGCCTGCTTGATCAATTCCTTTAACTTCCAAACTGTGCGTATCTTCGGATAAACCGCTAATTGTGGAACTGGCAGAGCAGGCTTGCCAATCTTCGCTGTCTAATTTTCGTTGAAAAATAATATTGTCTTCGTTTGCCGCTATCTCAAAATACGCTTCCGTGGAACTTGAAAAATATGGAGGGCTGCTGATTATGCTCACGGTCGGCGCGATAGTGTCTAAAATCGGAATAATCTCCCATTCATATTCGGGAGGACTGTCTTCAATGTTTCCTGCTAAATCCGCTGCTTTTACTCTGAAAATATTCAGCCCTAAATCCAAATTATCGTATTCAAGAGGAGAAAAACAGATCTGCCACTCTCCGCTGTTCAATTGGCAATTAAAAACAGCCTCCTCAGAAGCTGAAAATTCGAATTCAGCAATATTAAAATTGCTTGGATTGTTCGGGTTTTTAGTTATTGTCGTAATTGGCGAGACAGAATCGCCGCCTCCTCCTCCGAAAAAGACAAAATTGCTCGGTTTAACTTGCGCCGCCTGTTCGTTCGGATTGCTCTCTTTATTGGCAAATTCAGCGTTTGGATCGCCGCCAATCTGAATTTTTTCATCTTTTTTGCCTGTTTTTTCAACAACTTTTTTATCACAGACTCCGGAAAACAGCCCGCGGCTGTTCTGTTCCGCTGAATTATAAGCGAGCTGTATGCTGTCTTTTCGCATTTCGTCAATCATAACAGGACAATTTTTCCAGCCCGGCTGGCAAAAAAAAGTTTCTGCTAATCCCTCAAGCGCTAATCGTTCATTTATAAACATATCTCCTGAATAAACATATCTTAACAGCCGCCCGTATCTATCCTTGTCTGCTCCGGAATCTTTAACGAGTTTTAATTCTCCTATTTCCAAAAGCTGGATATTCCTTATTCTCGCAACCCACGCCAAGCATTCATCGTCTTGCGGTCCGGGTTTTCCTAATTCTGGCGTATCAATGCCGATATACCGCACTTTTTCACCAGAGGTTAAAACGATGGTGTCTCCGTCTATCACATAATCAACTGTTGTTTTACTCTGATTTTCAACCTGTTTTTCCTCTTTTTTGATTAAAGCGCTCGGTTTTTTCGCGGCTTGAGCAATATTATCTTGCTTTTTCTCCTCTTTAACATATTTATTTTTATTATCAATCTGCTGCGGCTCAACTGAATTATCCGCGATAATAACTGGCTCCGGCTTGCTTTCGTCTTTTTCAGCCGCGGACAGCACTTTTCCGCCTGAATTTTCAGGTTTGCCCGGCTCTTTTGAAGTTTTTTCGCTCTTTAATGTTATTTTAGCGGCTCCCGCGATCGCTTTCTTTGTCGCGTCCGCTATAATTTCTCTTCCTGATTCAACAACAAGCGCGCTGTAAATAAACGCTTCTTTTGCCGTGTTAAAAGCGTCTACCAATGTTTTAGATGCTATTTTTCTGCTAACGAAAAAAGTGTCGCCCCAAGTATATTTTACTCTGTCAAACTGATTTTTTGACAGCCCATTTTTAAACTTGCTCCAAACGCTTAATTTTTTCTGCGCGCTTTTCTCTTTGTCAATTTTTTCAAATTCTTTAATAAAATAATCTATCGCGCCAGCGCTATATCCAACTGCCTGCGGATAAAGCATATTCCAATAGTCAAGATTAAGTTTAAGATCGTCATTATATTTAAAAATTGGCTTAATAGAACTATCATCAATAATACAAACTTTATAATTTGACCCATTAAGTTTTTTTACTAAATATTTTATTTTTAAATTATTAAACTCTTCTTCTACTATTTGATAATTTTCTACATTTCTAATATCTATCCTCAATTCAATTTAGAAGCGCAACTTTAAGTGCTATACTTAAAGTTATATGTCTAAAAAATACAAACACCTTAACCAAAAAGATCGCGACCGAATCTTTGAGTTGTTAAGGATGGGTAAAACCCAAAAAGATATTGGAAACATCATCGGTCGGCATAAATCAACTATTAGCCGCGAGTTAAACAGAAACAAGCATAAAAAACTTAAAACTTATCTTCCAGACAGCGCAGAAAAGAAAGCGGTTAAAAGAAAAATTAAAGGTCGAAAGAGAAGTTATCTTGAAAAAGATTTTAAATTGCGAGAGTATGTCATTGAAAAACTTAAAGATGACTGGTCTCCTAAACAGATTGAAGGCAGGGTCAAAACAGAAATTGGAAAGTATATAAATTACGAAAGCATCTATCAATATATTTACAGTTTAGCAGGAAGAAAACAAAATTTAAAGCATTTTTTAAAAAAATCGCATAGAATCAGACGAAAAAAGAACAACAGGAAAATCAATAAAAGCAGAATTCTTAATCGCATTGATATTGATTTAAGGTCTAAAATAGTGGAAAAACGGAAGCAATTCGGGCATTGGGAGGGCGACAGCATGGCGTTTCAAGCTCATAAGCAACAATTAGCGACACAGACACAGAACGCAAAAGCAGGTTAACGGTAATCCTGCGCCCGAAAGATAAAACGGCTAAATCCAAAAGTGAAATCATCAATAAATATTTCAAACGATTCCCGATTGAAGCGCGAAAAACAATGACTTTTGACAACGGGCTGGAATTCGCGGATCATCAGGCGATAACAAAATCCATCGGAACTAAAATATTTTTCGCAAAACCTTATTCTTCGTGGCAAAGAGGAAGCAACGAGAACGGCAACGGATTGATCCGCTGGTATCTTCCGAGAAACACAGATTTAAACTCCTTAACAGATGAGCAACTTAATGCTATTATGGAATTAATAAATAATCGTCCGAAAAAATGCCTCGGGTTTAAAACTCCTAATGAAATATTTTTAAATGAAATGAGCAAAATTTATAAATCAAAGCCTAATTTATTTAACAGTTCGGTTGCACTTAGAAGTTGAATGTAGCATTGGTGTCAATGAAAAAAACTCGCCCGCGGTTTGCGAGACGAGCCTTTAATTTTTGTGATTTTTATCCGCCCAAGGCGGACTATGAAACTATCAAGAAATTTTGAATTATTGATGATTATTTATGTCAAAAACTACTAAAATATCATTATCAAGATATGCTAATGCCCGAAATTGCCTATTTATTCTAAAATACCAAATTCCATCTTCTTTTGGTTTTCTTTTTTTGAAATCAGTTAAATAAAAACCGCCTGCTAAAAGAAAATTTTTAGCTTTTTTATACTGCCTTAATAAGTTTCTTTTTTCTAAATATAAAACGACTTCCTTCCTTTCAACTATTCTGATTATTTTCATATATTCACAAAATGTGATTGATCTAATTTTTTAGTTTCGCTTATTTTTCTCTTCATTTTAAGTGTTGTTTCTTTGTCGTCTAATTCCATTAATTTCGTAAAATAAAAATGTTTTTCCAAGTAATCTTTAAAATCTAAAATATTTTCAAATTTAGATTTTTTAATTTTAATATTTTCTTTAAATGTAATTGTAGTCATATTTTTTTAATTATTTCTTATATTGCCTATTATATCAAATCAGCAGTTGGTGTCAATGAAAACGAATCATGAATTAGGAATTAAGGAAACATTAAACAAAATTTAATTCTTGACTAATTTCGCGGTCGCGCGCGTCGCTAAAAAATTAAAAATAGGAAAAAATATAAAAATAGGAAAAAGTTGACAAGATTGCGCGGTCGCATAATTTCGTCAACTATTTTTATTCTTTTTATTTTATTTAATTTTTTGATTTTTAATCTTTTCTGATTTTTCTTTTTTTAATTTTTTTCTTTTTCTGGTTTAATATTAATTATTCAGAGTTGACGAGATTGTGCGGTCGCATAATTTCGTCAACTCTTTATTTTTTATCTAAAAACAAAACCCCACCCCAACTTAAAAAACTGAGACGGGGAATTTTTTTGCGATTTTTATTTCTGCTAGATAGGCGTATCGCAATATGTCCCTACATTTATTTATTTAAATATTGCTCTATCTGTTCGCTTTTATATCCAGCTTTTTACATTTTCTCTAATTTCTTTAATATTTCAATGTCCTCTCCTCCTGTTTTTTGGAATTCAATATAATATTTCCAAGCGCTATCTTTGTCTTGCAGGATAATATAATTTTTTGTTAAAAACAGATATGTATTTGAATATTGTCCTTTAAAATTTTTGATAATTTCTAAATAATGATTATTTGCTTCTTCGCAGTCTTTCTTATATTCGTAAATTTTTGCGAGGTTATTATGATAAAGATATAGAACTGTCCCCTGTTTTTCGTAAGGATAACTTTTGTAAATTTCTATTGATTTATCAGTATTTCCTAAATACCTGTGAGCCCTTGCCAACTCAATATAATAATCAAAATTAGAGTTGTCTTCCTGAATTTTATCGCTCCATTTTTTAATATTATCTAAATTTTTTATGACTTCTTCCTGATTTATTCCAGCTTTTTGCATATAATATTTTATTCTGCTTTTCTCAATAATATCAAAATAAAAAACCGCAGACAAAATAGCGACAACAATTAAAAATCCTAATAAAAATAATGCTTTCTTTTTCATAATAAATTAAATTAATGTTTATAAACCTGTTCCAAATATAACAAATCTATTTAAAATTTTCAATACTAAAAACGGATAAAAAATTCTCAAACAAAAAACCCCGCTGCGGTTTTTACACCGCAACGGGGAATTTTTTACGATTTTGATCCACCCAAGGCGGAATAAAAGCTATCGCGAAACTTTGAGATTATAAATATTTTATAAATTTTTCAATATCTTCTTTTATTAATAATCTTGTAATATTAGCATTCTTCATTACGCCATAACTTGGTTGATGGGCAAATCCAATATATTCCACTTTTTTACCTAAACTCTTAACTTTCTTTATCGCTGGCACTAAATCTGTGTCAGATGATATTAACACTGCTTCATCATAATAATTTTCATAAGCTCCTACAAGCAAATCAACTGCCATTTGAACATCTACGCCTTTTTCGTGATATTTGCCATTATTTTGCATTAAGTGACCTTTTTTAATAATAAAATTTCTTTTCAAATTATTAAATAACTTTCTTTGATTATTCCTAAGCGACATCCCTTTCTTATCTCTATTGTTCTTTGCCCTAATTATTCCGACATAATATCTTAATGACATTATTTTTCTATCTCTTGCTAAAAATTTACAAAAATTAAAATAATTAAAATTAATTGTATTTTTTATATTAAGTTCCTTGTCTTTTAATTTAAAATATAAATTTCCGCCGTCAATATAAACTGCGACTTTTTTTATCATAACATTATTTAAAAAACCCACCGGGGTTCCTCTGAAAAACAGAGGAACCAAGAGTGGGTGGTTTTAGCGAAAATAAGGAAGTTCATCCATATTATTTTCTTATTTCTAATATTATTATATTAACATAAATAAAAAGTATGTCAAATAAAAACCCCGCTCCGATGTTATATCGGAGCGAAAAATTTTGCCCAAGAGTTTACGAATAAAAAATTAATGCTGATAAAAAAAGGCTCGCCCGCAATTTGCGGAACGAGCCTTTAATCTTTGCGATTTTGAAAGCTATCGCGAAACTTTGAAATTCAGATAATTATCGGCTTATTGAGGAATAACTTGTTGGAATTACATCAAGATAATTTGAGTTAATTCTCAAAGTTGATGTAATACTGCCGTCATTCCAAATAATAGCGTAATTATCATCTTCGTTTGCAGCCGATGTTGTCTTAATCAAATGAGCACTTCCAGATTCTGCTTCAGCGCCTGCGTCATCAGACAATCTAGCAATAATAGAATCGTATTGCGCAGATCCACTTACTGTTCCCTGAATAACATAAGTTACAGTCTGTCCAGCAGGAATAGTATCCACTAACACGCTAGCAGATCCATCGTCTGTCTTTACTAACTGAACATCAACGGTTTCAGAAGCGCTTGTTCCGCTCCCTACTGTTAATGTTCCAGTCGTAGAAGCATTATCTATCTGGATTACATCTGTTAAAGCGGTGCTCATATCAGATTTATCATACAATTCTACATTGGTAATCTGCAAATTAGAAGTAGTGGCATTATCAGTTAAAATCATATTGGAGTTAACACCATACAATTTAACATCATAACCAGCGTCAGCTGTAATGCTGAATTCTAATAGAGTTTTAGTTCCATCGGTTAAAGTTGCAGAAGCTGGACCGACAAAAGCAATAGTTGGCTTAGTTCTGAAAATTCTATGATCTGAACCAGTTAAATTGCTATGACCAGTTACTGAACCGCCAGAAGCAGGATTTTCATCAACTCCTGAACCGCTAGTTACTCTAAATGTGTCAGTGGAGTTTAACCTTAAATCAATATCTATAGTATTTCCAGCCGTAGCGCCAGTCGTGACACTATTAAGATTTCCTTTTGTGGTTAATACGGCAGTTGCGTCTTTTGAAACATACATAGTCATTCCAGTAAAGGTTACCACATCATTAGCGAAATAACCTGTCTGGGTTCTTGTTCCAGTTTCTGTTGGGTAAGAAATTTCCAAAGATCCAAAGTTAGCGCCAGCAGTTGTGCTAAATGTTAATTTCTCAACATTAAACGATTCGTATTGTGAAGTGAAATCAAACTTGCTCATTATATTGCCAGTTGTTGCGGCAACCATTACATCGGCGGCAGGAGTGTCAGCGTTAGCTGTAATAGTCAATGTTCCGCTTGTTAATAAATCAATTTCAACATCAGAAGCATCGGTTGAAGTTGCAGGAGCAGTATCGTTTAATGTAATGTCAGTGCTATCCCAATCAGCTGAGCCAGTTGTCGCTCCGTCTTCATCATAAACAGTTACAGTTGAGCCTTCGCTGTCAGTAGCTGTTACATTAGAAGTTGTATCAAGAGTAGCAGATCCGACTAAATCAAGTTTAACAGCATCAGTAGCCGCTAAGCTTCCTGAAACATCAATTTTAGCAATAACTTTATAACTATCACCAGCAGCAATATCAATATCCAAACCATCAAATTGAACACTTGCAGTTTTTCCAGTAGCAGCCGTTAAACTCTTCTTTACTCCACCAGTTAAAAGAACATCGCTTTGATCATACAAAGCAACAGCGCCAATAACATCTTCGGCTTCACCAACAAGAGCAGTAGCTAATAAAGTTATAGAACTAATATTTACATCGTCCGCTCCGCCAGCTGTGAATATAATACCTAATGCTTCAACATCAGTAGCGCCTTTCACAGCGTCGGTAGACGCAGGTGTAGCAGCTAAAGCTGTTTTCAACAAAGGCGTAGCAACTGTCATTCTTTCACCAATAATGTGAGTTGATGGAACCATAGTAGTAACACTATTACCTTCGGAATCTTCAATAACAGGTGCAACACAAGTTGCGCCATTTGAATCTCCTGCGGCAGTAGCAACATCAAGTTCAAACCAATTTCCAGAAACTGCATCACTATGAACATCAGCAGTAACCGCTAAACTTAATGTCTCTCCCGCGTTAACTTCAAAGTCATCGCTAAAATCTATTTTAACATAAGCAAGACTTGCATGAGTAGCATCATGCGGACCACTTAAGGTGGCGCCGGTAGAAACATTCTTAATTCTAATGTCATCAAGTAAATTCAATGCTGTATAACTATTTGCCAATACGGCTAAATCCAAATCTTTAATAGTAATGTCGCTAACAGAAGTGATTGCGAAATTCAATAAAACAACATCATTTCCGCCATCTTTAATATCGCTAGCTACAGGGCCATTATCAGCGAAAGTAACATCTCCGCCTTGAACAGTTACAGCGTCGCCTACTCCCTTAGAATCAATAACTCTTAATCCATAGCCGAAAGTACCACCAACGGCGTAAACATCAACTGATTCATAAACATCTAAACTAATAGTATTAGTTGGAGTAACTTTAGCACCGATATCACATTTAATATCAAAATGCTTAGTTAAACCATCGTCAATGGTATAAGGCGAATTAAATTCAAATGATACATATTTTCCATCTTTAATTCCGTCTGCAACCTTAGTATTAGCTTGATACATTTCAAAATTATCCAAATAAGCCATATCAGCAGTTCCAACCTGTTTCATCATTATTCTGTAAATAGTTGCTTTTTCAGTATTAGCCTGAATTGAAAACTTTTCAACTATAACTCCTTGATCGCCTAATGTTGGATTTGAAGCTGAACTTCCAGCTTGTAAAGTAACATTACCCTCAGTTTGTGCTGAATAACTCATTGTATTTCCTGAAACAGGAAAAGAACCATTAATAGCAGCTCCGTCAGCTACAATATCAGAAGCAGCAGCGATTTTAAGCGCATGGTTTCCAGAAACTCCATCAGCACCCATTCCCCAAATGCTTAAAACTTTAGTAGAACCTTCTGGAATTTCGTAATTGATATTATTAAATTCAGCTATATTATCAGATGAACTAATAGACTTACTTGATGTTAATCTATTTATTCCTTCATATAAATAAACTGAACTAATATCAGAAGCACTACCAACACCCTGTCTTGTTATTTTAATGCTCTGAATAGTCACAGCTCCATCACTTGAAGCAGTGAAACTATATTTTGCAAATTCAGCAAATGACCGATCAACAATAATTGCACTTCCAGGAGTGTCGCTCGCTAAAGCAACAGTTAATCCTGTTCCAGCAGTTGGAGTAGTTGAAGCTCCGCCGTCTACATTTGCGGAATCTTCTTTTGCTATAACACCTGAACCATCAGAATAGGTTAAAGTGTCAGCGATAGTAGTAATATCAGCATCCTTAAAACGGTTAGCAGTAAAAGCATCGCCAGTAATAGCGCGCTTTAAACCGCCCTCAATTAAATAAACCGTAGAAGCGCCAGTATACTTTACTAAAGCGCCATCAGGATGAACATCGCTTGAAACAGCGTCGCCAGCAGAATAATTAACCCAAAAAGACTCTGGGATATCAATAATTCTTGAAGCCCAGTCAGCACCATATAAAGTTACAGCGCGAGTCTCTGAATCAACATGCTGTAAAACTCCTCCAGTGGAGACAGCATAAGTTTTAGGGTCAGTATCAATTTTCACTAACTTAGTGCCGGGGCGAACAGTTGCGTTGCCGCCAATTGAAATAGCAGCTAACTCAGCGTCTGTAATAGTTTTAACAGCAGAAAAGTCGCCATACCAAGACATATAAGTTGACTCAGTAGGGAAAACATATCTCTTGCCGTCATCACCGTAATAATATACAGCCGCTCCGCTTGCCTTAATCAAATCGCCAGCAGATAAAGTAGCTGCAAAAGCAACTCCCATAGCCGCGAAACCGAATGACCAGCACACGATTGCGAAAATCATTGAACTGACAAAAATTTTCTTAAACATAAATTAAATTTCTATTTGCCAATCATCTGTAGTCACTTTAATAGACAAGTCTATTAAGTAATTAACTGTTGATTGACTTAAAATATTTAAATCCACTTCCGGCATTTCTGCCTCGACCTTTACGGGAAAGCGGTGATTTAATAAAATTACAAAGATACAAGGATACAAGAAACAAGGATATCACCCTAACGGGTGACCACCCGTTAGGGTGGCAAACAAATTTCAAATAACAAACAATCTTTTAATTATTATTCTTTTTTATAGTTTTACTGATTATTGCTGATAAAATATTCTTTAATTCTCTTGCTTCTTGTTTTATTTCTTCCATTCTTGACTTTAATTCAGGATTGGCTTCTTCGATTAATTCTAACCAGTGTATTGTTTCTTTTGCTTCTTTTCTTGATATTTTTAATCTATGGATAAAATCTTTTTTGCCAAGAGCATCATTTGCTTCGCGATAATTAGCTCCAACCGAACCAGCCGATCCAACAATTTGTCCAATAAGACGATTATTCATTGAATTTCTCTGTAATACTTTACATAATCGTATTACTCGTTTGGCGAATTCCGTTGTTCTATTCTCTAAATCGTATTTTGGCTTATCCATACTATTTTGAATTTGTGATTTGATTATTGTGATTTGTTTGTTTCCTTGTTTCTTGTCTCTTGTTATCTTGTTTTTATTCTATCTCTTCTGTTGTTGTCGCAATATCTTCTACGGTTGTAGTTGCAACTTCTTCTTCTGCCACAACTTCTTCTCCTAAAACCTTGCCAGTCGTTGTCGCGGCATCTTCTTTAATAATTTCTGTTTCAGAACTGGTCGTCGCCATTATTTCGCATATTTCGCCTAAACAATCAGTTATATCGCTGTCTGAGTCGCTATCCTCGCTATCTAAAATCTCCGCGCTCTCTTTTACCATTATTAAAGCCGCCACAAGGCGGTTGTCAGCCAAGCTCTCTTTTGCTTCATCTAATTTAACAAGAGCCTCTTCTCCTATTTCACCTTTTTCTTCAGCTTTTTGAACAGCTTGCTCTATTTTCACTCCTACTTTTTCAGCTACTTCCTTGTCCGCGCTGTCCGCAGCCATCACCTCTAAAGCGCTGAAATTAACTTTATCAACAACTGCTATCGCTTTTTTTATATCTGTTTTAGCGCCTTTTTTCGCTAATTTTTTTTCTGTTTTATTAAGAATAACTTGGAAATCGTCTGTTTTGTCTTCAATCTTTTTCGCATGCTCAGGGCTGATATTCTCTTCTACAGTAGTAAAATCTTTATGAAAATTCTCCAAAGCCAGCTTTATCCTGTCATCGCGCTCAACTGACACCGCGTTATTCAATTCTTGTATTCTTTTATCAATTATCTCCAATCGCAGATCTGATTTTTTTTCTTGGTTCACAACCAAAGCGATCTGCAATTTTTCACTGCCTCTTTTTAAAGCATAGAAAAAATCCCCAGGCATGCTGGAATCTGCCTTAACTTTCATAACCCCTCCGCCGCCGACTAATAAAAAAACAATGATCAGAGTGCCGATCGGCTCTCTTGCAAAAGAATGAATATCGCTGAAAAAAGATTTTGTTAAATATAAAAATTCAGCCCATCGATTAAACTTGATAGGAGACTCTTCGTTCGCGATGCGAGCCAAAAGTTCCTTTTTAGTTCTCTCTTTCCACTGTGTGGAAGGCTGAATTTTATCCAATTTATTCAATTGTTTGATTAGATTTTTCATGACTGTATAAATTTTGTGTTCAATAAATTTTATACTTCTATAATAGAAGACGACAAAGACGGGAAAGTGTTACACCTATATAATTTTAACTTTAAAATTCCATGTCTTTGCGAGGAATGAAGTGCAGCGATAGCGGAACGAAATGACGAAGCCACACCTAACGGGTGGTCACCCGATAGGGCGACAATCTCATTACTGGACGAAAAAAATCTTTAATTATAATTCTATTCACTCAGTAATGAGATTGCTTCATCGCTCTCTCTTCCCCGCCTAAATTTTTGTTTCACAAAAACTTAGGCGGGTCGTTCGGCTCCTCGCAAAGACAGGAGGGTTAAAATTTAGCAAATAATTTAAAATTTAATAATTGATTGTCAAGTTGGTAATTGCAAATTGCAAATTTATATTTTTATTCCTTTCGCTATCTTTCTAATTTTCTCAACTATCGGCGGCAAAACTTTCAATAAATAATCAATCTCTTTCTTTGTTGTCTGCCTGCCTATAGTTACGCGCAAACTGCTATGGGCTGAAATATGCGGCAAGCCGATCGCCAA
>JAGLJD010000034.1 GCA_023142625.1 Candidatus Parcubacteria bacterium
CAGCTTGCTGCGGGGTTATTCATTAAATTTAATAAAGGAATTTAATAAATTAAAATTTATGGAATTTAAAAAATTATTTTACTTAATATCGTTTTTTGTTTTATCGCCATTGATTTGTTTTGCAGATTCTGCGTCTATTGGCGGTCAGGGCAATACTGTGAAAATATTGGATAATAATGAAATTCAGATGGTTGACGAAGTTATTAAAATGGTTGTTAAGGAAAAAGAGATTGGCGATGAAATAAAATGGAATCGCGACATAACCGAAGTAGATATAGTTTATTTGTTTAAAAATACGACAGATAAAAGTATTTCAGTAAAAATGGGTTTTCCTGAAAAGATGGAAGACTACGAAGATTATTACATAGAGAATTCTGAGCAAAAATTAAATGATTTTTCAGCTTATGACGAGAACGGAAATGCTATTGATATTATATTTAGAAATAGCAAGGAAGCGTTAACAAAAGGCGTGAATTGGTATATTTATGATGTTGATTTTGCTCCTTTTGAAAAAAAGAAAATTCAGAATAAATATTGGATAATTAATTCAGGTTATAATAATAACCATTGGTTTGATTATATTTTAGAAACAGGTGCTTCATGGAAAGATAAGATTGAAAAAATTGATGTTGAAGTAAAATTTGAAGATGGTAGATTAATTTATGATGTTAGTCGCATTGAACCAAGCGGTTATATTTTTAATAAAAAAAATAATTCAATTGAGTGGCGATTGTCAAATATTGAACCGACAAAAGATGATAATATAAGAGTAGGTCATCGCAATTTTCCATATCGTGGCAAAGGAAGTTGGCGGTGCGATTATGACACAAAATATAGTGAACTTTCAAAAGATTATATAGATGAAGTGTCAACAATGTCGTCATCGCATTTAGTAGAGGATGAAATTGGTTACTACGCTTGCAAAGCAGTAGATGGAGATAAAAAAACAGCGTGGGTTGAGGGCGTTGTCGGTTCTGGTATAGGAGAATGGATTAGTAATTTAGATAGTTTGTATTTATCAGAAAGTATAAATTATCAAAAAGTTAAAATTTTTAACGGTTTTGGCGAAAGCGAAGAATTGTGGCGAAAAAATAATAGAGTAAAAAAGTTAAAAATTATTTATCCGAATAATCAAGAACATATTATAGACTTAGAAGATATTTTTGGTTATCAAACAATTGATTTGCCTGAAATTATAAGATTAAAAGAAAACGGATACGCAAAATTAGAAATTATGGAAGTTTATAAAAGCACAGATTTTGACGATACCGCTATTTCAGAAGTAAGGCTATTAGGACTGATTGACGGAGATGTGATAGAAGACGATTCAATTTATGATGAAAATTATATTTTCGCGAGAAATTATAAAATGTATAACCGCCTTAAAGGCAGAATATTATTAAAAGTTGAAGATTTGGGCAGAGCTTATTATGTTAATTCAGCAAACAGGACAATGAGTTATTTAAACCGTCCAGCAGATGCGTTTCAGATTATGCGGGAGAAAGGCATAGGAATTACAAATGAAAATTTAGCGAAAATCCCCGTCGGTTTTGGGCAAGGATACGATAAAAATAAGGTAAATAATAGTTTTACTCAAAAGCATTTAGGCAAAATATTTTTACAAGTAGAAAATAACGGCGAAGCGTGGTATGTAAATCCAGAGGATGGGAAAAGATATTTTTTAGGCAGACCGGCAGATGCTTTTAATGTAATGCGGAATTTAGGATTAGGGATTAGCAATAACGATTTTGAGAAACTGTAAAAAAAATTTGAAGTAAGTTTGTTTCATTAAGTCGCAGGAAAATGTAACTTAGTTTTTAGTTAAAAGATTTATAGATGGCTTTTAATTTTAGGAAAATAAAAACAAGAAACAGAAAAGATAATCGCCTTAATATCGTTTTGGCGGTTATTTTTTTATTTAACATATTGATTGCCGCCAGGCTTTTTAGTTTGCAAGTCGTTAACGGAGAATTTTTTCAAAAGATTGCGGAAGGGCAGCATAATATCAGCCAAAAATTAATTCCCAAAAGAGGAAAAATTTTATTGGAAAATCCAAATAACGGGGAACTGTATCCGATAGCAATCAATCAAGATTTGGCTTTAGTCTACGCAGATCCGAGAAAGATAGAAAATTCTGAAAATGCTTCTGAAAAATTATTAGAAATTTTAAATCCAATTTGGCAAGAAAAATTAGCGGAAGACTGCGAACAGGGCGAGCTTGATAAAATATTAAAAGAGAAAGAAGACGGTTTAAGGGCAAAATTAGCGAAGAAAAAAGATCCTTATGAAGTATTAGCGAAAAAAATCACAGAAGAGCAATTGCTGCGTATTTTAGATTTAAAAATAGATGGAATAAATTATAATAACGAAAGTATCCGCTATTATACCGAGGGCGAAATTTTAAGCCAGATTACTGGATTTGTAAGCTATAGCCAAACTGAGCCGAATGGACAATACGGAATTGAAGGATATTTTAATGAATTGCTAAAAGGAGAGCAAGGGTCGCTTTTTTCAGGAAAAGACGCGCGCGGCTACCTTATTTTTTCTAAAAATTCAGAAATTATTTCCGCTAAAGACGGCGCTGATATTGTTTTAACAATTGATCGAGCCGTTCAGTTTAAAGTCTGTGAGGAATTAAAAAAATCCA
>JAGLJD010000035.1 GCA_023142625.1 Candidatus Parcubacteria bacterium
AAAAATCCCCAATTGTGGCGGTCTACAATTTCCCACACACTAATAACGGCCTGGCCCCCTTACCTGTGCCGATAACAGCAACAGGGACAACGCACTCTCAAGCACATCCGGCGCATCGTTATGTTCGCTGGTCAGTCCTTCTACCACGTGCGCCGGCGAGGGCGATGTTCAAGAGGCGCTGGACATCTTTGTCTGTGACTGATTCTGAGGATGTATGATGTGCCGGGGTATCTTTACTTGGCGTATGGTTCACTTCCAGGTGGATGTTCTGTTTTTCTAGGGTTTAAAGGAGGGTTAGGTCACAGGGAGGGACTTGACGACGTTGAGTGAAGTATGAGTGTCAGGAATTTCAGATGATATTGTTTGTGCATCATTAAAATAACTGGATTTACATAAAAGTGTTGAACTGATTAAAGGGCATTATATGATAAAGAAAAAACACCTTGAAGCGTGATTATCCAATTTGGCTATGATGATTTTGAAAAGATAATATTTAATTTATATACTTTCATGGATTTTTTTCATCAAAAACAGCTTTCACAAAAACAGACTTGAATAAAAGCATATTATTGACAAAGATATAATATATAGCAAAATTATAAAAAGTGGAAGTATTATTAATTAATGACTTATGAAAATCAAAATATTAAATTTGATTAGTTTAATTACCACAATAATTTTATTGTATTTTTATTTCCTTTTTGCTATTGCAATTATTTTTTTAATTATTTCTCCTATTGAGATTCATCCTTTTGCTAATTCCTTGATGTTTCCATTATATATTTCAATTTTAATAACTTTTTACGTTTTTTTTATCAGTGGAATATCTATTAAGCCAAAATATTATTCTTATTTAACAAAGTTGGCAGAACTAAATTTTATAATACCAATTTTTATATTAAGTTTGGGTTTTTTCTTACTTTTCCTTAGTTTAGTCTATAGTTCTATCTCAACTATTTTGGAATTTTTTGGAGACATATTTTTAGTTGTAGGTTTATGTATTTTTATAATAATCTTTTTTGCAAAATCTTTCTTGGAAAAACGAATATGTTTCACACTTAAAAAAGCCTATGAAATTTTGGAAAAAGCTAGCAATGGTGGTGATTTTCTTGAAGATAATTTTAAGAGATATATGGGATTAACATTTAAAAATATCAATTCAAAATTAAGCAAAAGACTTGAGATAAAAACATGCAATGATGAAAATGATTATTCTAAGTTACAATATTCTTTAATAAACTATTTGCCAACTTACATAGAATTCGGTGATGAAAGCCAATTATTGTCAACAAAAAATCATTTTGCAACAATGTTAAATTTTATAGATAAAAATGATAAAATAAAATGGAAACCATTTACGATTGAATTAATAAAATTAAATGAAAATATATTAAAGTATTTAAGTGATAATAATTTCTATCTAACTTATCGAGCAAGACGAAAAGAATTAGAATGGATTATTATCAATAAAAATGATATTTTTAAAACTATAGGAATTATTATAGCTTTAATCTCAGTTTACTTCAATATTATGTTAAATTGAACATAATAAATTGTCATATTCAAGCTGTCTCAAAACTAAAATTCATCTGAAAAAGAAGGATAATTAAACCGTAAAATCAAAAAGCAAGGTATAAAATTTACAAAAATTGGAGTTTTGGGACAGCCTGTATTGCTCCATTTTTCAATAAAATCTTTAGCGACAACTGACTATACAAATTTCATGCACCCACTCTGATGCCTCGTTTTTTCAAAACTGAGTCGTTGATGTATATTCCCTCAATACCCGCCCCCGCCCACCAGAAACGGCCTGGGCCCGGCCTGTGCTGATGACCATGCCAGTTGCACCGCACCTTCAAGCGCATCCAGCGCATCGTCATGTTCGCTGGTC
>JAGLJD010000036.1 GCA_023142625.1 Candidatus Parcubacteria bacterium
ACGCTAAGATGGACGAAGGAAGCGGACAGACCGCTTATGATGAGAGTTTTAATAATAATGACGGAACTCTTGGCTCCACCGCCGGCTCCGACGCAAATGATCCGACTTGGACGACGGGGAAGTTTGGGAGCGGGTTGGATTTTGACGGGACGGATGATCATATTGATTGCGGAAGTGATAACACTCTTGATAACCTAATAAATGATTTTACTGTTTCACTTTGGTTTAATGCTGCCTCTTTAGGAGGCATTAAACCTGCTTTAATATCTAAATATGCCTCTGGAATAGGATTTGATATTGGTTTTGATGGTACACATTTAGAACCGACTAAATATGGGATAATAGATTATGATAATTCATATGTGTTTTCAACAAATCAATGGTATTTTACTACAGTTGTGTTCAGCTCAACTGCGGGAATTATAGTATATGTTGATGGTAATAATGAGGGCAGTAGCGCAAACACAACTGATCTAAACAATCACGATGCTTTACCTTTGCTTATTGGCAATACAGCGAATACTTTCAACGGCCTTATTGACGATGTCCGCATCTACAACTACGCCCGCACCGCTGATGAGATAAGGGCTGACTATAACGCCGGCAAAGCGGCTCATCTCGGAAAGAACAATCAAAGAAGCAACGGTCTGGTCGGGCATTGGAATTTTGAAGAAGGGTCGGGGCAGACGATATCTGACCGTTCCGGCAACGGGAACGACGGCACGCTTGGGGCAAATTCTTCCGTCGGCAAAGACGATCCCGTTTTTGCCGCGGGACACGATTCAAACGGTCCGGAAGGGACGGGGATGGATTTTGACGGGGTGGATGATTATGTTGATTGTGGAGCTGTAACAAATTTAACTAATACTCCCACCACCATTTCTGCTTGGATAAAGCTTAACTCAAACACCACTAATCAATATATTTTTGTTCAACAAAACTCAGCTAATACTGGTCTTAATGGGGTTCTTCTTTGGCAACCTGGGATAGATGGAACAGGGAGGATAGGCCTTACTGCAAATATAAGCTTAGCCACTTTTCCTTATCGCCAGTCAGTAAACAACACATTATTAACTGGAACAAATTATCATGTTCTTGCAACTTGGGACGGAAGTAATACAGCGGCTAATATTCATATTTATGTAAATGGCGTAGAAGTATCTTATGCTGATACCTCAAATGGTTCAGGAACAGCAACTGCTTCTACGGGAAAATCTATTATCGGAGGAAGGACATATGACAATCTAAGGCAGATTGACGGCCTCATAGACGATGTCCGCATCTACAATCGTGCGCTTTCCGCTGATGAGATCAGAATGCTTTATAATCAGAAAAAGCCGATCTTTCACGCTAAGATGGACGAAGGAAGCGGACAGATTGCTTATGATGAGAGTTTTAATGATAACGACGGAACCCTCGGCTCCACTTCTGGCTCCGACGCGAACGATCCGACTTGGACAACTGGAAAGTTCGGGAGTGCGTTGGATTTTGACGGGGTGGATGATTATGTGGATGCGGGTTCAGATAGTAGTCTTGATTTATCCGGAAATATGTCACTATTTGCCTGGGCAAAATTTGATGATATTACATCTACACAACAACTTATTACACAATCTACCGCAGGAGCAGGGAATATAGGACAGTATGGTTTAGAAGTTGGAAGAACTGACAACGAAATCGCTATAAGTTGGGGCAGTGCTGTTATTGATTATTCTTCAAGTAATGTTCAGACAAACCGATGGTATTTTATTGGCTGGACACGAGCAGGTTCCGTTGGAAATTGGAAAAGTAAAATTTATATTGATGGTGTATTAGATGAAACGCGTAGTAATATAATTACTAATCCAGGAAGTCAGAAGTTACTTAATATTGGCTGGCTTAATTATTCCATACCACATTATTTCAACGGCATCATAGACGATGTCCGCATCTACAACTACGCCCGCACCGCGGATGAAATTCTTGTTGATTACAATAATGGATTAGCGGCGCGGTTGAGATAGAATTATTTCTACCCTGTCTTGACAGGGGTTCGTGTCTGCGAGGTTTTTGCGATAAACCGCTCTCAAGAGAGCGTAGAATTTCAATTTCCACCCTGTCTTGACAGGGGTTTCTCCCGCGACAAACCATTCTGCAACGAGCTGATGTAATTAACTTAAACAAATCTTCTGTTAAAACCCCTCTCAAGAGAGGATAGAAATTCTTATAAACCTTCCTTAAGAGGAAGTGGAAATTTCACATAAACCGCTCTCAAGAGGGAGTAGAATTACCGCTCTCAAGAGAGCATAGAATAACATTAAACACATGCCTCAACCATTACCCGAAAAACGGAAAATCGTCTGGTCTGATGATAAATATTATTTTCTCACAAATTCCACTTATCTTCATTATCCCTATTTTAAACAACCCGATCAGAAACAGATTGTTCTTAACTCCATTAAAAAATTACAGTCAAAATATTCCATACCCGTTCAAGATTTTTCAATAGCGATAAATCATTCTCATTTGATGTTTTACGCTGATAAAGGAAAGAAAGTAAGTCTTGTAAAAAGATTTTTAAAAAACAATGTTTCAAGAGAATACAGAGAATCTTATCAAGTTCCTTATAGTGAAATGTGGCATTCAACCCGTGTTTTTTGGGTGAAAGACGATAAAATGTTTTGGGGCGTTCGGGGATATATAACCGGCAATTTACTAAAACATAAAGAAGTGTCCGGTTTTCAGGAATTATATGACAATCCTTTTTCCAGTTTTAAATATACCGCTGACAAGTTCGGTTTTGACACTCTCAGGGAATTAGTTAAGAGTGTTATTGAAGTAAAGGAAGACTCTTATGGGGATGTTGATGTGGAAGGGATGGAGGAGTTAGAACTGAAACCCCTCTCAAGAGAGGGTAGAATTCTAACTTCTACCTTGTCTTGACAAGGGTTTCTAAATTGACAAAGCGAAGTTTATTTATTAAAATATAAATATAATACGGTTAAATTTATAAAATATTAAAAAATATGCTTTATAGGCGTAAAATACAACAAAAAATAAGTAAATGGCTGTTAAAAGATGAAATTATTATTTTAAATGGTCCCAGACAAGTAGGAAAAACTTCTCTTTTAAAATTATTGCAAACAGAACTGAAGCGCAAGGGAATAGAAGAAGAAAGAATTTTTTATTTAAACTTGGAAGAATTGGAAATTTTAGATGAATTAAACAGATCGCCGAAAAATATATTAAATTATATCAAAGATAAAAATAAGAAAAATTATTTTTTTATTGATGAAATTCAATATTTGGACAACTCTTCTAACTTTTTGAAATATTTATATGATGAGCACAGAAACAAAATTAAATTAATTGTTACCGGTTCATCTTCTTTGGAATTAAAAGTTAAATTACAGGACTCTTTAGTCGGCAGGAAAGTTGTTTTTAAAATCGCCCCTCTTTGTTTTGAGGAATTTTTGCAATTTAAAAAAGCGGATATTTTAGATTATTATTATCACGAAAATATTCCCGCGACAATTCAAAACAAATTTAAAAAATATCTAGACGAGTATCTTCTTTTTGGCGGTATGCCGAAAGTCGTTTTAACTTCCGATCGCGAGGATAAAAAAATATTGCTGAAAAATTATGTTAGTGATTACATGAACAAAGATATCAGATATATTGGAAAAATTAATAATTTGTTAAAATTCAATCAGTTAGTCAAAGTTTTATCTAATCAGATCGGCAATCTTCTTAATGTCAATGAGCTGTCCAATACGCTGAATATGACGCGAAAGGAAATTGAGAAGCATATTAATATATTGGAATATACTTTTGTTTTGCATAAAATTGTTCCGTATCATAAAAATATCCGATCACAGATCACTAAAATGCCGAAAATTTATCTGTTTGATCTTGGTTTAAGAAATCAAATATTAAACAATTTTGTTGAGCCGATAAACAGATCTGACAGCGGAGGTTTGTTTGAAAATTTTATATATCTTGAATTAAAACAAGCTATAAACGAAGAAGATATTTATTTTTATAGGACTATCCATAAAGCGGAAATAGATTTTATTTTTGAAAAGAACGGGGTTGTTTATCCGGTAGAGGCTAAGTATAAAAAATTTAGCAAGCCAACAGCCAGTAAAGTTTTGAGCGGTTTTTGCAAATTAGGCAAAATTAATTGTCCGCGCGGCTATTTGGTAAATCTTAGTTTAGAGCAAAAAACAAAAAATAAGACAGATTTTTTAATTTTTATTAATTTTCTCAGTAAATTAAAAATTAATCGAAAATAAATCTTAAAGAAACAAGGATACAAGAAATTCCAAATATCCAACATCCAACACCCAACATTCATTCAATATTCAACAAAATAATAATTAACAGAATTGAATATTTTGAGTATTGAGCATTGAATGAATGTTGAATATTGAGTATTGAATATTCAAATAACACTCTACGCTTCAAATTATTCTATTTTTTTACTATGAACAAAAAACATTTCATCTTGTTTATCATCTTAACGCTTTTAGCAAGCGGGGTTCTTTTGTTTGGTAAAGACAGATTCAATAATACAACAGATGATATTATAATTCCGAAAGAATTTATTTTTCAAGGCAAAACTATCGCTCTGGCCTGGACAGACGATAACACGGGAGAAGATCTGATCATCCAATCAGACAGAAAGGAATACAGCGGATTTAATGAGGTTGATGTTTATTTCAGCATTACGAATACAAACAAAGAAGATCAGGAGATGGATGTTGTGGTTTGGGTTGGGAATGAGAAGGTGGAGGTGAAGAGCATAGAGAGATTAAATGAAGATAATGAAGCCGCTGGTTCCATAGATGCGGGAACTGGTTTGCAACCAGTTTCCAAATATTTCCCAAGCGAGCGAATTGATGATATTTCAAAACATCAGGAACGGGTTGCAAACCCGTTCCCGCAGGAGGAGGCGGAGCAATCGCAAGCAGGCTCCACAGCCTCGTTTCGCTCTCGCTCAACTTCGGACAATGGAGCCAACGATACAAGAAAAGACATTAAAGGTTTTACAAGTGGCTACGCGGTCAATGACCAAATCAAATCAGGCGAGACTAATTTTTACAGAACAAAGATCAAATATCCGCCGATGAGCGATGGGGAGTTTTTCATTGAGGCGTTTGGAGTTCTACGCCGTCTTGACGGCGATTTAAGAGAAAAGGAGTCTGCAAAAACTAATAAACCTCTGTCAAGACAGAGTGGAAAACGCGATGATGAAATTGCCTACGGTCATCTTGATCCGTGGTATTCTTCCAGCTGGAGCTATCGCCGGCAGATCATTATTGATCACAGCGAAGTGGCTGATGTCGCTGATCCTTCCGCTACTTACGCCGGTTTTTCTGTTTATGTTCACGCTACCGGGCTTTCTAATATCAAAGCTGATGGCGCGGATGTTCGTTTTACCGATTCGGCCGGAACGGAACTGCCCCGGGAGATTGAAAAATATGCCAGCGGAACTTTGGACGCTTGGGTTAAATTCACTCTCACCAAAGACGCCGGAGACACAAGTGATGATGTGATCTATATGTATTACGGCAACACCGATGCCACTGAACCGGCGGAGGATGCTACTTATGGGAGAGAGAAGGTCTGGGATGATAATTTTGTAATGGTTCAGCACCTATCAGAGATACCGGATAATACGGTAGGACAAATTAAGGACAGCACAAGCAATGCCAATGACGGACAAAC
>JAGLJD010000037.1 GCA_023142625.1 Candidatus Parcubacteria bacterium
ATGTTGCCAAAATCAGTTTTTTCAATTAGATATACAATTGATCCATTGTCAATTTTTAATAATGTGGCTTTGTCGCCTAAATTTCCAATTATTGAAGGACTGTCGGCAGCAATATCAACAAAAGTAAGCGTCATGGGCTTATCACTGACATTAACTTCTCCGCTGATATGATCTTTTTCAAAATCTGTAACGGCAGATATTTTAAATGTACACACAACACTATCAGAATATGGAGATTGCGATTCTTTCCAATTTTCATTAAGAAAAACAGTTTTCTTATTTTTATCATTGGATAAATCAAGGGTATTATTATTATTTATATTTTGCTTATTGATAGTACAGCCACTTATAATACAAATAGTTGCGATAAATAATAGAAATATTTTTTTCATAAAAAATATATAAATTAAAAATTATCTTAAATCACTCTGTCTTTGCGAGGAAGGAGTGGAACGACTGACGAAGCCACGCCTAACGGGTGGTCACCCGATAGGATGACAATCTCATTACTGAACGAACAAACCTATAATTATAAACTTTTTGCGTAAACAATGAGATTGCTTCGTCGCATCTTATTCGCTACGCTTATTCGGCTCCTCGCAAAGACATAGGAAAAAACTTAATGGTATTAAAAACACAAATTTACTTTTTCTCTATCTTATTCAACCGCTTCATCAATCTTGACTTTTTCCGCGCTGCGGTATTTTTTTTAATAATCCCTTTTTGCGCCGCCTTGTCTAAACTTTTTGTCGTGTCTTGAACTAATTTTTTGGCGTCATCTTTTTTCGCTTCAATCGCTTTTCTGCTTTTTTTAGTTAAATCTTTAATGTTTGTTTTAACTGCTTTATTTACTAAAGCCTTTTTTTTATTTTTTCGCAATGATTTTATTTGCGCTTTTCTAATTGGCATATTTTTTTAATTTATAATTTATTAATTTATTTTATTTTTTAAAATTTAATTAAAAATTGATAATTGTTATAAACTTCACTGTCTTTGCGAGGAAGGAGTGGAACGACTGACGAAGCAATCTCATTACTGAGCGAATAAATCTATAATTATAATTTTTCTGTCTATTAACGAGATTGCTTCGTCGCACCTCTCTCGCTTCGCTCATTCGGCTCCTCGCAAAAACAGCGGCTGTTTAAAATTTATTTGTAGCCCTAAGGGGAATCGAACCCCTGTTTCCAGGATGAGAACCTGATGTCCTAACCACTAGACGATAGGGCCGAAGCATTTGCTAATCTTTTTAACAAATTTTCTTTTTTGCATGAATTATGCTTTAATTCATATTCTCTTTTTATAGCATTAGTTTTATTTAAAAATGCTTCGTAATATATTAATCTATATGGTATTTTATGCTTTATTGATTTTGTTTTGCCCTGATTGTGCTCCTTGAATCTTTTCTTTAAATCTTTTGTGTAACCGATATAATAGGAAAAATCTTTCTCGCTTTGTATTAAATAAACATAATGCATAATCTTTATAGATGTCTCACCCTGACGGGTGACCACCCGTTAGGGTGGCTAACCACTAGACGATAGGGCCGAATTCAATAGATATGTTGCGTAATTAGTCTCCTCCAAATCTTCTTTTACGATTATTGAACCAATCTATCGCTTCGTCTAAATCTTTTTCGGAAAAATCCGGCCAGCATACTTTTGGAAAATAAAGTTCGCTGTATGGCGACTGCCAAAGCAGAAACCCTGACAATCTCTGTTCGCCAGAAGTTCTGATAATTAAATCAGGATTTGCGCCGCCAAAATCATAAATATTATCAGTAATCGTCTGCTCGCTGATTTCATCAGCAGGAATTTTAGATTTTATAATTTTCTTAACCGCGTCAACAATTTCCGTCCTGCCGCCGTAATTAATTCCTATCCTTAAAATTCCTTTAACGCAATTCTTCGTAACCTCTTCTATATCTTTTATGCTCTCTTGTAAATCTTTATTTAAATCAGACATTTTGCCAATAACTTTAATCCTAACATCTTTCTCTTTGTAATATTTCGCGTCTTTTGTTACGGCTCTTTTTAATAATTTCATTAAATAATCAACTTCTTGCTTTGATCTTTTCCAATTCTCTGTTGAAAAAGCCCAAACTGTAAGCATTTTAATTCCGCGATTAAACGCCAATTCACAAATATTTTTAATGTTGTCATATCCAGCGCTATGCCCTTGCAATGTCGGCAAATTCCTGCTTCTTGCCCACCTGCGATTACCGTCTAGGATAATTCCTAAATGTTTTATTGTATTTGCGGCGGCCATAATTATTTAGTCTCTTTATGAATTGTGTGCTTTTTGCACCATTTGCAATATTTTTTTAATTCCAAGCGATCTTTAATCTTCTTTTTGTTTTTATTGGAATGATAATTTATCCTATGGCATTCAACGCACTCAAATTTTATCAAATTGTCTTGTGACATATTATTAATATTTATTATTAAAAATTTATTGGTAATTGCCACCCTAACGGGTGGTCATCCGCTAGGATGAAATAATTAAAAATTATTTAGGAGCCTACCGTCGGGGTCGAACCGACAACCTGCCGCTTACAAGGCGGCTGCTCTGCCAGTTGAGCTAGGTAGGCCTTTTGTCAACTTTTGTCAACTTTAATTTTTTCGCCGAACTTAAAATCTCTTTTTCAATATCCTGATAGCTTGCTTTAATTATCGGCTGTCGGCAGATAATTATTACATCAAAACCGCTTCTGAAATTTTTCAAATTCAAACGAAAAATTTCGCTTATCCGCCTTCTAACTTTATTCCTGACAACCGCTTTTTTGGAAATTTTGCCTGAAATAATAATTCCAAAACGCGGATAATCTAAGCTGTTTTTAAGTATTTTTAATCCGAACATCGCGGCAAAATGCTTGTCGCCATATTTAAAAACTTTTTCAAAATTCGCTTTTCCTTTTAGGCAATACTTTTTAGCAAGCATAAAATATTAAAAACTATTTAGAAAGTTTTTCCCTTCCTTTCAGTCTTCTATTTTTTAAAACATTTTTTCCGTTTTTTGTTGACATTCTCTCTCTAAATCCATGCTTGGTTTTAGCCCTTTTTGTTTTTGGCTGATATGTTCTCTTTGGCATATTAAATATTTATTAGATAAACTTTAGCGCTTTTTTATTGCCTATTATAACAGTATAATCAATTCTTTAAAAAAATCAAGGGCTGTCAATAATTATGGCAGATATCGCGACAATTTTCTTAAAAATTTATAAATTTTGCATCGCGCCGGCTTTATTGCTATCTCCCATAATCCAAAAAATTCTGTTATTCTGTTTTTTGGCGCAAACCCGACTTTAAAACGCGTTATCCCGCCCCAATCTTTTTGCGAGGAACTTTTTTCGGATTCAGATTTTATGCCGCCTAAATCGTAAAAACTGTATCTATTTTTTTTAATGTCTTGGATAATTTTCCATTGCAAAAGATGCGGCGCCATTAAAGCGCGCTGCGAATTGTCGGAAGCTCCGTGCAGATAAACGGCTATATCTCCGAAACAGCCGACAACCGCGGCGGCGATAATCTTTTTATTATGCTCGGCAATATATAATCTAACGGCAAAATTTTGCTTGCTCTTTATTGCCGCGCCCAAATTCAGCATCTCCCAATAATATTTTTTTTTATGGATAGCAAATTCATCGCGTAAAGCCGTAAGTTCTAACAGTTGCCAAAATTTATTAAATTCAGATTCCAAGCTTTTCTTGTCCGCTGTCTTAATTTTAACCCCCCTTTTTTCAGCTAACCTGATATTATAGCGGTGCTTCGGTTTCATTTGAGATAAAATTTTGCTCTCTGGCTGTTTTAAATCAATAAATATCGTTGAACGGGGCTGGATATCTCTATATGATCTGATAAATCCTAAATTTTTCACCCTCGCTGGTGACCACCCGTTATGGTGGCAGTCAATTTTCAACGACAAATTTGAATTATTCACAATCATTCCAAAATCTACTCGAATAGAAATCGCCTT
>JAGLJD010000038.1 GCA_023142625.1 Candidatus Parcubacteria bacterium
CAATTTTAAAAAAAATATGCCTTATAACACAATTTTTTGTATTTCTATATATTTATAAAATTTTGTTTTTGAATAATTTTTATAGAGATAAAATAATTTTTGACTAATTGCGCGATCGCGCAATTAGTCAAAAATTATTTTATCTCTATAAAAATTATTCAAAATTTTAATAAAAAAAATTCTAATAGCGGATTTTATTAAAAAAATGTTTTGCTCTGTATTTTAAGGAATCTTTTACATGTTGGCGCAACACCCAGCTTTTAAAAAATTTTTTAAATCCGCCTGCACTCAGCCTCTTTCCATCGGCAAATACTTTAACTTCTGGAAAATAGACAACTCTGTAATTGCTTTTCCACGCCTGAAAACATATTTCAGTGTCTGCCATAAACAGAAAATAATCCTCACAAAATCCTCTTATCTTATCCCATAGTTTTTTTTGTACGACCACGCAGGATGATTGCAGCCAGTCAACATCTTGAATTTTATCATAATCAAAACAAAACATTCTGCCGCATTCTATTTTTTTATTCAATATCGGCAAATTTCCTAAAAAAGTTCTTCGCGCGACCTGCAGATAAAATTTAGGAAAAAATCTCGCGGTTAGCGACGCGCGTCCGTCAGGATTTATCTGCTTTGGCCCCAAAATTCCGATGTCCCTGTTTTTATCCATATAATTTATCATCCGAGCAAGCGACTTTTTTTCTTTCCATAAAATATCAGGGTTGACTATCAAAACATACTCGCCTTCAATTTCACCTTTAACATTATTATACGCCTTTGAATATCCGAGATTTTCAGAATTAATTTTAACATTAACATTATTAAATTTTTTTAACTGGCTTAAAATTTCAGCATTTTTTTTATCGCAAGAATTATCAATAATAATTATTTTAAAATTAAAATCCGTTTTTTGCGCTAAAAGCGAATCAACATTTGCGACAGTTTGCAGCGCTTTCATATAATCAAGAATAATGATTGTCGCTTTGAAGTTCATAATATTTTTTTAACAATATTCCAATAAAAATTAAAAATCGGATTTGCGATATATTTTAAAACAGGATTTTCTATTTCTTGAAACAGAACTTCCCCTAAAAAATTTCTCGCGATATCACTGTCTTTTATTTCGCGAAAACTTTTTATTTTTTGCCTTTGCTTAAAAATTTTCAGCCAGCTATTCGGCTTTAAAAAATATCCGTAAACTTTCAGTTTCGTTAAAAACCATCCGTTCGCGATAGAATACAGCAAAATTCCGAAATCCATAAAAACAGCGGCTGGAAAAATCAGCAGCAAATTCGGCAAACTGTAAAAAGTGAATATCGCGATATATCGATTTCGCTCCATATAATAAAGCATTGAAATGCTGCGCGCGAAATCGTATTTATGCCGCATAATTGACTTTGGCGCCAAGACGATTCTGTATCCGGCTAATTTCGCTTTCCAACTGATTTCCATGTCGTCGTGATACATATAATACTCTTCGTTATATCCGTTGATTTTATCAATAACCTCTTTTTTAACAATAAAAGAGCACCCGCTAGCGTATCCTTTTATCTCGGGCAACCCTTTAATCTCATAATCAGACTCGTTGTATCCTTTTGTAAAACCGAACCCAAGAAAATGAATAATATTTCCCAAGCTGTTGATTTTCGGCTTTTTCCATTCTTCTTCTGTTTTTGGATATAGCAAAATTTTTGATTGCGCGATGCCGATTTTTTCATCAGATCTAACGGCTTTAACTAATTCCACAAGCCAATTTTTATCAAACTTTGCGTCCATATTCGCGATCACAAAATATTCGCATCCGCCTTCCAGCGCTTTTTTTATCCCTGCATTATTAGCCGCCGAGTAATTGCCGTCTTCTCTCGGAATAATAATCGCTTCCGGGTAATTTTTTTTTAAATAATTTCTTGATTTCTCGCTTGAAGCATTGTCAATAATATAAATTTGATATAATTCTTTCGGATAATTTTGCGCGCGCAGACTGTCGCGGCATTCGCGCAAAAACTTTTCGGCGTAATTTTTATAATTAACAATAATTACAGCGGTTTTTTTCATATTAAAAAATGTCTTGTTTAAAAGATTGAATATTCTTTTATTAATGCTATAATCTAACCATTAATCGCATTAAGGTTAAATTATTTTTTAACCTCACTTTAACATTATTATGCGTAATATACAAATTTAGGAACAATGAATTTTTCAACTACTCTATAAAAGCATAAATTATATGAGTGAAAAAAAAGAAAATAATACAAATTTTTATGATAAAATTGTTAACGGGATAAAATGTCATAAAATTATTTCTGTATTAATGTTAATATTTTTATTAATCAGTTTTATTTTTACATTAACTACTAATTTTTTTGATTTAAATGATAGATTCGGTACGAAAAGAAATATTGATAATTCACATTCAATGCCATTAGATAATATCACAATTAAAAATCAACAAGCACCTACTGAAAAAAAATTGCCACCGGATTTTAAAAGAGAGAATCCGATATTAATAAAACTTACATATAAACCGCCAAAAATTACCGAAGGAGACCAGTGTGATGAAAGTTGTGTTGGCATTTACATAAAAATTGGGCAAGACGACGATTTTTTATATTTTGATCATCCTTCGTGTAGATCTTATAGGGTTGTTGGATATCATTATGATTCAGGAAACGAAGGTAAAAAAATAATTTCGGATTGGCAGGTTGAAGAAAAAATAACATGTAATTGGATTAGTCTACAAAAATATTTAATATTAAATATGGTTAATTTGTCCAATTCTGCAAGCACTATAAAAACGATACCAAATTATAAAACAATGGAATGATATTTAAAATGTCCACGCCCGAGACGCGTCAAAATTTAAAACAAAAAAATCAAATTCAAATAATAATGCAGTTTATTTTTAAATAATATGAATCAACAAAAAGAAAACGGGGTTGTATTTACTCCCGCATGGATTGCGGAATTTATGATTGATGAAATTTTTAAAAATCGAAAAATTTCAGGAAACGAAAAAATTTTAGACACGGGTTGCGGAGAAGGCATTTTTACTGTTTTAGCCGCAAAAAAATTTGCTAAAATTTCAAAAAAACCGATTGAAAAAGTTATTTCAGAAAATATTTTTTTTATAGATATTTCAAAATATCATCTTAAAAAAACGGAACAAAATTTACAAAAATTATGTCATAAAAAAAGCGTAAAATTCAACGCAATTTGTGATGATTTCTGTTTTTATAAATTTAAAAGTAAATTTGATTTTATAATCGGAAATCCGCCTTATGTCAGAATTCAAAATCTTGAAAATAGGCGCAAAAAATTACAGAAAAATTTTTTGTCCGCGCAAAATGGCTCGATTGACTTATATTTTTGTTTTTTTGAACAAGCGTTGAATTTTTTAAAACCAACAGGAAAAATTTCTTTTATTACGCCAAACTCGCATTTTTATTCGCGCGCTGGCAAAAATTTGCGCAAAATTTTATCTCCGCATTTAACTAAAATTATAAATTTTGATTATCATCAAGTTTTTGAAAACGCAACAGCTTACACGGCAATTTCATTGCTGCAAAAAGAAAAATCCGATTTTTGCGAATTTACCGAAAATTTTAAAAACGACTTTGATAATTTAAAATTTAAAAAAATAAAAACAAAAAAATTAAATAATGAAAAATGGGAATTTTTAGATGAAAATTTTTTAATTGAACTTGAAAATTTAAGACGAAATCATGCGACACTTAATGAAATAGCAGATATTCATTACGGGATAGCAACGCTTAAAGATAATATTTTTATTTTTTCTCCTGACAACGAAGACAAAAAATATTTTTTTCGAAAAAATTTTAAAATTGAAAAAAAAATTTGCGTGCCTATTATTAAAGCGTCAACATTTAAAGGAAATAATCAAAATTTATGGTGTATTTTTCCGTATAAAAATAAAAAACTTATTTTGCGAAAATATTTTGAAAAACATTTTCCCGAAGCGTTAAAATTTTTTGAAGCTCATAGAAATATTTTAGAGGATCGCGATAAGGGCGGCGGAAAAAATTATCCTGAAATTTACTCATTCGGACGAAGCCAAGGATTAGGAACAAGTTTTGGCAAAAAAATTTTAACGAGCACAATGAACTATAAGCCAAAATTTTTTGTCGTAGAAGATTTACAGACAACTTTTTTCGCTGGATATTGCATTAAGCCAAAAAATGGTTTTGATTTAAACAAACTTTGTGAAATTCTAAATTCGCAATCTATGGGAAAATTTATTGGCGCTGTTTCAAAAAGTTACCGCGGAGGGTACAAATCTTACGCAAAAAGTTTTTTAAAGGATTTTGCGCATCCGCAATTTGAACGAATTCAAAAAACTTTATTTTAATTTTAAAAAATATGAAAAACATTAAAAACAATTTTTTTGTTGCTATAAAAAAATCATTCGCCGCATATAAAAAATACGGTGCTCGAAGCACAAAAAAACTTATACCAATTCATAAATTTTTAGCTGAAACAATTTTACAAAATCTTAATAATCATTATTCAGTAAAATCACTCGGCGTTGGTGATGGCAAAGAATTTAAATTCAACGGAAAATATATGCCAAAAAATTTAGATATTTCTGTTTTTAAAAATAAAAAATTTGTTGCAACTGTTAGTTTTAAATTTGTTACTTCAAATTATAAGCAAAATGTTAACAATTATTTTGAAAATTTGCTCGGCGAAACAGCAAATATTAGGAGGCAAAATGTTGGATTTGCTCACTTTTTAGTGCTTCGCGGACATACGCCTTATCTTTCTAAAAATCGCGGAAATTTACGCGGCAAAGAAATGAAAACTGAAATTTTAAACGAAAAAAATTTAGAAAAATATGTAAAACTTTTTTGTGATTTAGATTTTCCTCACAAACCTGAACTTTTAGGAATTTGCATTTTAGATTTTGATAAAAAAGGAAATCCGTATTTTGTTAATTTGGATGAATTTAGTTTTGCAAATGAAACAAAAAAACTTTTAAAAACCAACTTTACTCTTGAAAATTTCTTAAAAAAATTTATTCATTTAGTTAAACTCAAAAGTTAACAACAAAAAATTAGACCATTAAAACATAATAACTTTATGACTAAAAAAAGAAAAAAGGTCGCTATTTGCCATTATCGCGTTGGAAAAACTGACGGGGTCTCTTTGGAAATCACGAAACGGAAGCAGATATTGGAAAAATACGGCTGCGATGTAAAATTAATTGCCGGAAAAGAGAGTAATGGTGCTGATTATATTATAAAAGAATTAGGATGGAATAACAATGTTGTTCCGATTCTTAGGGAAAACGGATTTGTCTATTTTAATAAAAACAACTTAAATGTATCTGAACTTAATAAAAGAATGGATAAAGCAAGCGATATTATAGAAAAAAGGCTTGATTTTATCCAGCAAAAAGAAAAATTTGACGCTGTTTTAATCCATAATATTTTTTCATTCGGATGCCATACTGCCGCTGCCAAGCCGTTCGCGAAATGGATAAAAAAAAATAAGTTTCCCTGCCTGTCCACTAACCACGATTTTTACTGGGAGCGCGAAAAATTTAAAATTCCGCCAAACGGTTATCTGAAAAAATACATACGGGAATTTATGCCTATTAAGAGCGCCTATATAAAACATATTGTTATAAATTCGCTGGCGAAAAAAGAGTTAAAAAAAAGATTTGGGATAAAAAGCCATATCTTTCCTGATATATTTGATTTTAATCAAAATCAATGGAAAAAAGATTCGTTTAATAAAAACTTTCTTAGATCAATAAGAGTTAAATCATCTGATCTTATTATTCTGCAAGCCACTCGCGTAATGCCAAGAAAAGGCGTAGAACTGGCTATGGATTTTGCGAAAAAAATGCGGGAAAAGATAGATAAGCTTAAAGGAGAGACGATTTATAATGGAAAAAAAATCAATTCAAATTCAAGAGTTGTTTTAATCGTTGCCGGATACGCTGAAAAGGGAGATAAAAAATATTTAACGAAAATAAGATTAAAAGCGCTAAGAGAAGGCATAAATGTAAAATTTGTCTCTAAATATATTGACGCGATAAGGGACTGCCGCCAGATCGGCAACATATATTCTCTTTGGGATGCCTATGTTCACGCGGATATCGTCACTTTTCCAAGTTTAATAGAAGGGTGGGGCAACCAATTCATAGAAGCGATATTTGCCAAAAAACCGATTGTTGTCTTTGAATATCCTGTTTTTAAATCGGATATTAAAAAAGAGGGTTACGGTGTCATCTCGCTAGGAGACAAGCTTAAAGAATTAGACAAATTCGGACTTTGCCGCCTGCCTGAAAAAAGCGTTGAACAAGCAGCGGAAACAGCGATTAGATGGCTTGTTAGCGCGGATTTGAATAAAAAACTTGAACGCAATTTTAAAATAGGCAAAAAATATCATAGTTATAAAATTTTAGAAAAATTTATGGTTGACGAACTGGGGCTGTAAATTAAAATTATTTCTAACACTTTTGCAAAAATAAAACCGCGCGCGTAAATTTACGCGCGCGGTTTTATTAAATATGAATAAATAATAGGCTTGTCGGGATTATTCTATCTCTTCTCTAATATCTTTAATCTCTTTCTTAACAGATTTTTCAGCGTCGCACAGGTCTTTTTTAAGCTGTCTTATAATTTTTTTCTCTTCTTCCGTGAGTTTTCGTTTTAATTTTGTTTTTTCTAAAAATTTAATCCTATTATGAATTTTATTTTTTAGTGAACTGAAAGCTCTTTCAAGAATTTCCTCAGCTTCATCAACTTCTTTTTTAATCCTTTTTTTCATTGAGGAAAATTTGCGCCATCCGATGTAAAATAAAAATAACAAAAGAAAAATAAGGGCAATTAGCGGAATTATTATAGAAAGAAAACTAATTGCTAAAGCTCCGATCTTTAAAGCAGCTATCTGTATTACGGCAATAGACAATTTTTTTGTTAATTTGCTTCTGGCTCCTCGCTCATCAATAACTTCAGCCCATAATTGATAAATGCCATCTTTTACTTTTTCATCAGCAATAAAAATAAACTCTCCGTTTTTGTCGCTTAATATAATTTGGCTTTGAGGATCATCTTTTTCTTTTTGCAGCCAGACAACAATTTGCGCGTTTGGATATGTTGAGCCTTTTATTACCAATATGTCTCCGTTTCTTAATTTACGAGGACAATTTGTGATTATAGGCAGTTCTAACGGCTCAATAGTAAATTCAACAGAACTTGCTAAAAAATTTCCTGCTTTATCTATCGCTTTTGCGATTAAAGTATGCTTCCCTGAGCCTAAAATAGGCGTTTCATAGAGATGGTTTTCATTATCTTCCCATACTTGGGGACTTCCGCTGTCTATTTGAATTTCATAATAGTCTATTCCTGAAGATTCATCATTTGCGTCAAAAATGAATTCTACTATCGGATTTGTCTTGTCCTTTCTTTCTTTTTCAGTGATAACAAAAGATTCTGGTTTTTTCGTATCTATTAAAAATGAGTAATGAGTAATCGCGCCCCAGCCGTTGGCATTTCTAAGCCGAATATGAAAATACCATTTTCCGTCTCCAGCGTCTTTATGATCATAAAAATTAAAATTTCCGTCTGATCTTGTTCCAGGATTAGAATTAGGTTTTTGGTCGGTTAAAATACTAACTCCTGTAATCCCTTTTTTCATATCCCAAGAAAAGGTTGGATCGTTATTGCCGTTCCATTGATTAGGATCGGGATGAGTATCAGAAGAAACAACGGGCGCCAAGGGCGTGCCTGCAGGAGAAGCAGCGGGAGTTGTTGTTTTTGGCGGCTGAGGACCGGTCGCTTTAAGCTCAATATTGAAATTTGCGCTTCCTGATTTGCTTAAAATATTAGACCCTTTGCCGTCATTGGCTAACACTGAAGCCAGTGATAATTTCATTGCAGCGCTGCCAGCAGATTTTGCTTTAAAGCTGATTGTTATAATTCTGCCGCCAGATCCTGAAAATCCTGGATTTAAAACAATGCCTTCAAAATTAACAGTTCCTTTGTTATTAGAAAAAGACGGATCTTGTACCCAAAGGCTAAAAACAGAACCTGATTTAGAAAGCGAAACAACTTCTAATTTGTCTTTAGGAAACACAACAATCCCAGAGGCCGCATTCATCGCCTGGTCAGCGCTTGACACAAAAACGCCCACTTGAAATACATCGCCGACTGTGCATTTTTTTAAAGACGGCGAAAAATATAAAGAAGCGCTAGCCATCGCGCTCTGATATGGGATGACGATAGCGAATAAAAAGAGCAGATATATTATCGCAGTTTTAGTTTTTGACATTTTTAATAAATTTGTTTAACGCAAAACAGATAATAAATATAACTAATAACAGTATAGCAAATAATAAATAGTTTTCATACCATAAGCGCTGTTTTTTTGGAAAGGAAATTATTGCAATCCGTTCGTTTCCAGTTTTATCTATTGCTTTAACAATAATTTTTTCGTTTAAGTTTTGGTTTTGCAAAAGATAAGGGCTTTTTGCAATGACAAAAGACCTCTCTCCTTCGCGCACTTTATAATAATCAATTCCAGATCCTTTATCCTGCGCGGCAAACACTAAAAAATATTTATTGTCAAATATTGACAGATCTTTGGCAATCATCGGCTTAAATAATTCAGGTGGTTCATTGTCTGTAATTTTCGGCTTTGGTTCCTGAATTTCTGCTGTCTGCGGTGAAACTGAAAATTGCAGTGATTGGGCTGTCGCGCCTGTTTCTGAACCGCTCCCGTCATTAAGCAATATTTTTAATCCATCAATTTTAATAATCCCCGTGCCTTGTTTTTTTGCTTGAAATACAACTGAAAAAAGATACCCTCTTTTTTCAACATAACCGCCAGGGATAATTCCAGCAAAAATAATTTTGTTATTATGCTTAATTATTGGCCGTTCAACCCAAAAATTAACAATGGAATTCCCATCTTTTATTTTTTTTAATATTAAAAATTCTGCTGGAAATAAAATCTTTCCCTCTGTGGCATTTATGTCTTCATTTTCAGTATTGATAAAA
The DNA here is from genome assembly GCA_023142625.1 of Candidatus Parcubacteria bacterium. Taxonomy (GTDB): domain Bacteria; phylum Patescibacteriota; class Patescibacteriia; order JAACEG01; family JAACEG01; genus JAGLTA01. Next base: position 9,027 of record JAGLJD010000038.1, read on the forward strand.
AAATCAATCTCCAACTGCTCGTTTATTTTTATGTTATGATTTTTTGATTCAAAAAAAATTTCCGCAGCGAAACACGGTGCAGCTATAAAAAATAACCCAAAAATGATTACAATAAAATAGTTTTTGAATTTTAAAAATTTAGTCATTTGGAGTTAATTAATAATGTAGGGGCGGGTCGCGACCCGCCC
>JAGLJD010000039.1 GCA_023142625.1 Candidatus Parcubacteria bacterium
TATGTACAATTTGTACCCACCCTTTGCTTAACTCATTGTCTCTCTGCTTCATTCTCTGTATATATTGTTTAGAATCAGTAGAATCTATTAACGCCAAAACAACATCTTCAACCACAAGCCACCATTCATTATTATAAATTATTTTTCGCACTTTTTTGCCTTTAAAAATGGCAATTTTTGTTACTGTATCTATTTTTTGATCCATAATTTTTTACCAACAAATTTTTACATTATCGCTAATTTTTTTTTAATTATTCACATTATTAAAATTTAACAAATTTTAATTTTTTTCTTAATTTTTTATTCAATCCTGATAATATTTCTTTATCAAAATATGCATAAAAACTGCTATTGACTTTTTATAAAAATCTATTATACTATATATAAATCACCAAGAAAATTCCCCTGTTAGAACTACGGTTTTAATGGGGGATTTTCATTTTTATAAGCAATTTTTTCTTTAATCTGCGGTAAAAATACAATTTTCGTTCCGATTTTTTTTAATAAAGACGAACATTTTTTGCTCTCTCTCTCGGACTTAATAAAAAACCGAATCTATTTTTCTTAATTAAAAATTTTACTAAGCAGGCAAAATCGCCGTCAGAACTAACCAGTATAGCATTATCAAATCTATTTTCATAAAAATCAGAAGTCGCCTGCAAAACTAATTCCGCGTCGCAATTCCCTTTTATTCCGCCGCTATCGTTTGGAATAGTCGGCTTAAAAACTAAAGTATAACACCACTCCTGAAACCGTTTATACATTTCTTCGTTACCTAAAACAAAACCGATAAACATATACGCTATTTTTACTATCCAAACCATTTTTTAAAAAAAATTTGTATATTTTATAATCAAGTTCTAAAAAACAGGTAAAAATTATTTTTTTAAAATCTTTTTAGCATTATTCACAGGATTAACTATTGCGTCAACTTGCATTTTTATAATATCCTTTTCTATTATTTTTATCATAAAATTGTATTCTAAAAATCATCTTACATCAGATAACAGTTCATCAATTATTCTTGCGTTCTTTTTTCCTTTTTCGCTCATAAAATATCCTTTAACCCCTTGATCAAATACTTTCTCCCATTTTATATTATGCTGTGTTTGAGTTTCAAATACATCCTCGTAGGTAAATTTTTCTAAAAAAAGTTTTACTACTCCGCTTAAATTCATATCTAAATTCTTAGCTTTTTTTTGAGCCTGCTGCTTTAATTTAATGGGAATGCGAAAATTTATTTGTGTTGATTGCATATAATTTAAATTAAATATTATTACTATACATTGTATAGCATTTTATATAAAAACGCAAATTAATAATGCCGTATTTTATATTGCTTGTTTTGAATATCCTTTAAAACTTTAATTTGCCATATTTCAACATTCTTCCTGACAATATTTACCGTAATATTTTTAGCAATAGCATCATTTTTATCTCCAACATATACAGGATATACAATTCCTTTTTTATGTTTGCAAAATATTATCGCTCGTTTAATTTTGTCTAAATATGCTTTATAAACTTTTATGTCATCTAATGGAGCGCAAATTTCTATTAACTTCTTGCTTTTAAAAGGCGTATTTTTCAAAAAACATAAAAAATCATTAACTGTAATACCTGTCTTTTTTAACTGTTTTTCAATAGAGCAAGGAATAATAAGTTTCATAAACAAATTTATCTTTTTAAAATCCAAGAACTGATGCAACCCAAAAAACCAATCACCAAAACATTAATAACTACCCATAAATTCTTATTGCTTAAATTGAATTAAACAAAACTGCGACATCTGCTAAAATCCAAAACTAAAAATCTATTTTTTTAACAACTTTTTAAAATTTAAAGATCGACTGGCAACTGCGAACTGATAATTGAAAATTGCTTTTTATTACTTCCACTTTTTCTTTTTTAATCCGCGCTTGGCAGCCTCAAACTGAGCTAACTGCTTGCTTGCCCCTTTTCCTTTTGAAATTAATTCTTCGCCGATATAAAGACCGATTGTAAAAATTTTTTCGTGATCTGGTCCGCTTTCGTCTAACATTTTATATTGAGGAGTTATATTGTGTTTTTCTTGAGATATTTCTTGAAAACGGCTCTTTGGATCTAAATAAAGTTCATTAACTATAATAAAATCAAGTTTTTGCGCAAAAACTCGCTTTAAAAAAATTTTAGATATTTTAAATCCTTGGTCTAAATAAATTGCTCCAACCATAGCTTCAAAAGTATTTGCTAAAATTGACTCTTTCGCTTTCTTATTAGTATCATACGCCTCCCCCTTGCTTAAATATAAAAAATCGCCGAGTTTTAACTCTTGCGCTATTTCAGCCAGCATTTTAGTATTAACCAAACTGGAACGCAGATTAGTAAGTTTTCCTTCCTGTTCGTCTGGAAACTTTTTAAATAAATTTTCAGTAACTGCTAATTCCAAAACAGCGTCTCCTAAAAATTCCATTCTTTCATTATGCCCTAATTTAAAATTTGAATGCTCGTTTAAATACGACCTATGCACAAAAGCTTGTCTCAATAAATCTTTGTTCTTAAAATTTATTCGCAAAATTTTTTCTAATTTTATAAAATTGCTCATAATATTTTTATTAAATCTATTTTATTTTTATATTCTTTTATCTTCATATTATCCGGATTAACCTCTTGAAGTTTTTTTAAAATATTTTCAGCCAAATTTTTATCTTTTAAAATTATGCTGATTTCGGTTAAGGAATCAAGGTATCTCGGATTATTCGGCTCTATGTTAATCGCTTCTTTTAAATAAGAGGATGCTTCTTCGTTATAATCCAACGCTCTGCATGCTTCAGCTAAATTAGATAGAATAAGCGCGTTATGATTTTCTAATTTAGACGCTTTTAAATAATTTTCCCGCGCTAAATCAAACCTGTTTTCATGGGAATTAATCATTCCTAAATTAAAAAAAGCGCTGCTGCTGTTTTCGTCCATTTTAATTATATGCTTAAATGTTTCCTCGGCTTGGCTATATTGCTTTAA
>JAGLJD010000004.1 GCA_023142625.1 Candidatus Parcubacteria bacterium
TTATGCGGACCGTCAATTAAGTTTTGATCGCCAGTATAAGAATGAATCGTGGTCATCATTACTTTTTGTATCCCAAAATTTTGTTTTATTAAATCAACAATCGGCGCGATGCAGTTGGTTGTGCAGGATGCGTTAGATATAAGAACATCACTTTTTTTGATTTTTTTATCATTTACGCCTAAAATATAAGTCGGAATTTTTTCATCTTTTGCCGGCGCGGAAATTATAACTTTTTTTGCCCCTGCTTTCAGATGCTCGCCAGCGGTTTCTTCGGTTCTGAAAAATCCAGTGCATTCTAAAACAACATCTATTTTTAGTTTTTTCCAAGGCAGAAGCGCTGGATTTTTTTCCGCTAATGTGGGGTATTTTTTGCCGTTGACAATAAGGCTATTTTTAGTAGAATTTACAGTTTTATTATATCGCCCATACATCGTGTCGTATTTTAAAAGATGCGACAATGTTTTATTGTCTGTCAAATCGTTTATCGCGACAACTTGCAGATTTTTGTGTTTTTCTAGAATGATTTTAAAGACAGCCCTGCCAATCCTGCCAAAGCCGTTGATTGCTATTTTCGCCATAAGATTATTTTTTTATTAAATCTGAAAATAAATTTTTAAATCCGATTGTATTTACCCAGAAGTTATTCGGATTGTTTTTTAAATATTCTTCAATTTCTTCGCGTTGTTTTAATACCCTTTCTGCATTTTTTGATATTTTACCAAGTAAATAATTTGAATAAGTTCCGTCTAAAAAAGAAATATAATAAATATTGACTCTTTCTTTTTTAATGCTCAATATTTCAATTAATTCAGAAATTTGTTTATTTTGTCCGCCTCCGCCAACATTTGAATGCTTTGCTTCGAGTAAAAATATTTTTTTGTTAAATTTTATAATTAAATCTAATTTCTTGCCTTGTTTTTTTAACGGCATTTTTAAATTTAATTTTTTTTTAACATTTTTTGTAAAAAAAATTTTATCTGAAAATTGCGCTATGCATATTTTTTGTTTATTAAAATCTACCCAATTTTCAACTTTTTTAAATTTTAATTTTTTTAAAATTTTTATTAATTTGTTTTCTCCTAACTCTCCTTTTCTACGCGATGAATTAGAATCTAAAATTGCCTGCACCCAATTTTCAGGCACGCTATCAATTAAATCACGATTTTTCAAAAAAAATTTTGTAATTTTTTTAAAAGAATTATAGTCTTTTTGAATTAAATCACGCGTTGTATCACAAGCATTAACAAAACATCCTAATTCTGAACAATTAGCAAATTTTTGATCAAAAACTTCAAATAATTTTAAAAAATATTTTTCTATGATTTGATTTTTTTCATTTCCTTCCCGTAGTTTTTTAATTGTAATTAAAACTTCTTTAATATCCTTTATGCCAGAAATATAATTTGATAATTCAGGATGCTTTTCTAATAAAAAATAATTTTCGTCCAAATGAGGTTCTGGATTTTGTTGGGATATTTCAAAATAATGCTGGTTGCTTTTCATATTTTTTAAAATAAAGATAATTTAAAAATTTATAAGTCAAATCAAAGGAAATCCTTTTACGATTATTATCTCGAAAATTTGTAAGAAAAAAAGAAAAATATTTTTGTCTATTTTTATTTAATTCATTATTAAATTCTTGCATTAATATTTCTTGTTTTTGGATTGGGATTTCATTTTTAAAAATTAAATAAGCCATATTACGCGATGTATTTTTTCCAACAAGTCCAGCAATATCATATTTCCTTATGTCTTCAAGCTGAATTTTTTTTCCGTTTTTACTGTCAATTGCTCTTAAAAATAGAATATTTTTTTTTAATTTTTCTTTTATATTTCGGCTAACGCAAAAAGTTTTTTTATCTTTAATATTTTGCAAAGCCATTTCTATCTTATATTCTCCTGATTGCAGGAAATCTTCTGTTAAGCGAAAAACACCTAAATTATTTTTAGTATTTTTTATTTTATTTAAAAAGTTTCCTCCAAATTGCCAGTTAAATTTTTTTTCAATAATAAAATCAATTTGTTTTTTTTCTGGTAATATTATCGCGTTTATTCTGTTTTTTTCTATTTTATACTTTTTTTTTTTAAAATAAAATGAAATTACATTATAAGTCGTATCTTTAAATACTTGTTCAGAAAAAATATTTAATTTTATTATCTCAAATTTTTCAAAAAATAGATCTCTGATTTTTTTAGAATTTTCAGCTGATAGAAAATTAAGCGGGACAATTAAAATTCCTTCTTCGCAATTAAGAATTGATAAAATAGAAATTTGATAAAGATCTTCAAAATAAGAATTAGATCCTGAAAAAAATTTATCTTTTGTTTTTTTGTCTGCTTTATTTTTATGTAAATACGGCGGATTTGTACAGATAAACTTATACCCGCGAGGCGTATTTAAAGAATCATTACAAAAAACTTTTCTATTGTCACAATATTTTTTATCACAATCAAATCCTGTAATTTTTTTACAGCTATTTTTTTTCGCCCACTTAAACAAATCTTGATTTCCTGCAAATGGATCAATAACTTCTTTGCCTTCAACAAATTTTTCAAATCCCTGCAAAATATAATCAGAATTTGTTGTAAAAAATTGTCCGAGTTGAACTTTCATGGTTTTGAAGTTAAAAATAAATTTTTATTTGCACATTCTGAACATAATTTTTCCTTATTCAAATTATAATCTAACTTGCCACAATTGCTACAAATACTATAAGTAGAAGCAATGTTTAAACCGTTAACTGCAATATCCGCATTATTTGGAGTATATCCAAGTGTACTTATGGTTGCGCCACCAATCATATCTAAATTATTTTTATATTTGTAGTCATTAAAATCTTTTTGTATTTTTTCTATCTCTTCATCTTTTTCTTCTAACTCACG
>JAGLJD010000040.1 GCA_023142625.1 Candidatus Parcubacteria bacterium
TTAATCGCTTCAATATACTTTTTTTCAGCTAATTCAAATTTATTTTCATTGAATAATTTCTGTCCGTCTTTTAAGATAACATTTATTTCTAAATTTTCTGTTTCTATATTATCCATTCTTTTTTCTTTTATAGATTTTATTCTAAATTTATATCTATTTTCCAATTCCAAGAGCTTGCCGTGAAATAGTTTTATTCTGTTTAAAAAACCCAAAATCCGCTGTTTAATAACGATAAAATATTTCAAATTCGCTAAAATATCAAATCTTCGCTTAACGCGGCTAATTACTATTTTCTCTTTTAGCCTGCTCTCTTTCTCTTCTGATATGGAATTAATATCTATTGACGACAATATTGAAAATTTTTTAATTACAATTATTAAAATAGCGATTAAACTAATTGCCGCTATTATGAAAGGAATTATATTATACATCATAAAATATAGTCTATAAAGTTAAAAAGTCTATAAAATGCTAAATTTTAGCAAACTTTAGATTTATAAAATTTAGTAATTTAATGTCTAATAGCATTTTTCTCTCTTTGCTTCACTGACAATACCGAGAAATTCATCGGGGTTTAAACTTGCTCCTCCGACTAAAACTCCTTTTATGTTCGGTTGCACTAAAAAAGTCTTGATATTTGTTTGGTTGATGCTTCCTCCGTAAATAATTCTAAAACATTTTTCTGTAATATCTACAGGAAATATATCTATTAATGCCTGTTTAATAACTTGATGCATATATTCGGCTTCCTCAGCATTAATAGCTCTGCCAGAACCAATAACCCATATAGGCTCATACGCAACGATAATCTCTTCTGTACCTAAAAGATCTATACCTGACATTGCCTTGGTTATTTGGCTTATAACTGCGTATTCTTTTTTTCCTTCCTGCCGTTCTTGAAAAGTCTCGCCGACGCAGACTATTGGGACTAATGAATTTTTTAAAACTGTTCTTAACTTATAGTGCGCCATTTCATCGCTTTCTTTAAAATATTTTCTTCTGTCGGAATGACCGATTATCGTGTAATTGCAGCCGACATCTTTTAGCATTTCACATGATATCTCTCCAGTATAGGCGCCCACATCTTCCCAAAATACATCTTGCGCGCCTAATCTAATTTTAGACCCCCCTTTGCATCTATTGATATCTGGCAAAGAGATGTATGAAGGGCAAATAACGGTTTCCACATCTTCGCTATGGGAAAATTTCTGCTTAATGTTATTAAAAAGATCTATACTCTCCTTAAGATTGAGTTGCATTTTCCAATTAGCTATAATATATATATTCTTCATAAATTTACTATACTTGCCACGCAATAAATTTCATAACAAAATTTATTGCGCGACAAGTCTAATTTTAAAAATAAATAATTGATATAATCCCCAAACTAAGCAAGCTGATAATTAAGGATGAAAGAAGCATTCCGCTGACAATCAGCATAAAAGATTTTTTAAAAGGTATGCCATAAAGAAACGCCGCGACCGAACCTGTCCATGCCCCAGTAAAAGGAAGCGGGATGGCGACAAATAAAATTAAAGCTATTTCGCCGTAACGAGAATATTTTTTTGCAAATTTGTCTCTAGTGCGGGCAAAAAACCATTCAAAAAAATTTTTGCATAATTTTGATCTTTTAGATAAAAATTGATAAATCTTATCTATCCCGATTAAAATAATAATTACCGGGACTATATTTCCTATTATAGAAAAAAATAACGCTGAGGGCAATGGCAAATTGTAAACCGACAAAGCGATCGGTATAGAAGCGCGCATTTCAGCGATTGGAATCATTGAAATAAGCAAAACTGATATTTCCGGCGGAAAACTTTCAAAAAGTGCTGCGAAATCTATATTCATAAAAATAATTTAAAATTTTTTAGTCTTTTCTATAGCGGCAAGCATCGGGCTGGCTAAAAATATTGATGAATATGTTCCTATTGTAATGCCTATTATTAAAGCTAAAACAAAATCTTTTATCGTCTCTCCTCCGAAAAAATATAAAGAAAAAAGAACGAGCAGAGTTGTAGTTGAAGTATATATTGATCTTATTAAAGTCTGCTGAACGCTTTTGTTTACCACTCCGCTAAAATCGCCGCTGTAATTTTTTAAATTTTCTCGCACGCGGTCAAAAACAACTATAGTGTCATTTACTGAATATCCCAAAATAGTCATTACCGCTGCAACAAACGGCGCGTTAATTTCTACTGAAAAATATTTTCCTAAAAAGACGAATATTCCGATAGTTATTATAACATCATGAAACAAGGTTAAAATAGCTATCACGCCGTATTTCCAAGATGATATAGGCTTAGACACATGGCGGAACGCCCACGCGATATAAGCGACAATCGCTATTAAAGCGATAATTATAGCGTAAATTGTCTTTTGCTTTAACTCTTGTCCGATAACAGGACCGATAGAATCAAAGCGTTTTTCAATAACTCTATTTTCAGTTTCATTGGCTGTTGCTGCGGAAATAATTTTTTCTTTATTCTCTTCTTGATCTGAAATTTCTATTTTATTATTTTTATTAACTGCTTCTGCTTCAACAATATCTATGCTTTCAATTTCAACCTTTTCTTCGCTGCCCGTCTCTATCATTTCAATTTTCATATTCTGCGAATTATCGCCTAATTTTTGCAGAATTTGCTGATGCGTTTTTTCATCAACTGACTTAAAGCGCAATAGCAGCCCTTTTTCATCAATCGGCTGGATAATAATATTTCCTAATTCCAAATCGCTTAATCTGTCTTTTACTTCTTCGCTCGTTAATCTTTCACTTGTAAATTCAACTTCAAGCATGCTTCCGCCGGTAAAATCAATTCCAAAATTCAGTCCAAAAAAAATCAAACTTAAAATGCTTATTCCAGCTAAAATTCCAGAAATTTTAAAGTATGTTTTTGAATGTTTGATTATGTTCATAATTTTATTAAATGATGATTTGCTCTTTCAAAATCAATTAAATAAAGTTTCCTACAGGAAACAAATTTGCCTATATTTTGTTTCCTATGGGAAACAAAATCATATAACATAAAATTGTCAAATTAAAAAATTTCCTACTCTCTGCTAAACGCTTTTAGCAGCAATTTTGTTATTACTACGGCGCAAAACATGCTTATTAAAATACCTATTCCCAGAGTTATCGCAAAACCCTTAACCATGCTTGTTGAAAACCAAATTAAAATCAGGCATGTAAGCAAAGTTGAAATATTTCCGTCGCGGATAGACGGCCACGCGCGCTTTAATCCGTCTTCTATCAGCTGCAGACCTCTTTTGCCATTTTGTTTTTCTTCTTTCATTCTTTCAAAAATTAAAACATTGGCGTCAACCGCCATACCGATTGATAAAACCAGCCCTGCTAGCCCTGCTAAAGTTATCGTTATGCTTAAAAGTTTAAACGCGGCGGCGATAATAACGCCGTAAATTATTAAACTAATCACAGACGCAACGCCTTTAAACCTATACACAACCAGCATAAACAGAATAATAGCCAAAAGTCCGATAATGCCTGCTTTTAAACTTTTTTCCAAAGACAATTTTCCTAATGACGCGCCGACTGTATTTTGGCTAATCAGAGTTATCGGCACTGGAAGCGCTCCTGCGTTCAGCCTTTGTGAAAGCTGTTTGGCTTCATTAATGTCAAAACTGCCCGTGATCACCGCTCTGCCGTCGCGAATCGGCTCATTCACGGTAGGGATGCTAATCGGAGTTCCGTCTAAAAAAATAGCGACTTT
>JAGLJD010000041.1 GCA_023142625.1 Candidatus Parcubacteria bacterium
GGCTCGTTTGTTGACGGATCAAATTCAACCATGCTTTTTTCCAGCTGCTGTCCGGACAATCCTGTATTTACCCATTGCTCAACTGGCGGAACAAAATCAATTTCCGACTTTGTCCTAATTAAAATATGCGCTGATCTTACTTCTGTATTATCTGTTCCGTCTGGCTGAATTCCTCCGCGCATTTCTTCTTTTTTAATAATATGATATCCAAAAACTGTTTTAATCGGCTCTTCTGTTGTTTCTCCAATTTGCAAATCTTCAAAAATCGCTTTTTCAAATTCAGGCACCATCATTCCGCGCTTGGCAAAACCGAGTTCTCCGCCATTCTGTCCGCTTCCGGGATCTTCGGAAAATTCTTTTGCCAATTCAGAAAAATCTTTTTCGTTGTCAAGGCGGCTGATTATATCTTCGGCTTTTTCTAACGCTAATCGGTTGAATTCCTTCATCTCTTTCTGCTCTTCTTCTGTTAATTCGCGAGGCGGCTCCGTATTCTCTTCTTTAAATTCTAAAATCGGGGTCTCTCCGATCATAGCGACTGCTTGATTAACATCCTTGACGCCCGCCAACTCTACAATCAGACGCCAATTTCCGCCTGAACGGTTAGTCTGTATAATCGGCTCTGCTATTCCAAAAGCGTTTACGCGCCGCTCAATCACATCGCGCGCGCCTTCCAGCGCAAGCCCTTTTTCCTTGTCTAAATCAGCGACTGCCGCGACATCCGCTTCGTAGACCAAATGCGTCCCTCCCTGAAGATCAAGCCCTAAATGAAACGGCTTGCTTGCAATTTCGCTGATATTCAAACTGAATTTAGAATTTATCTTTTTAATAATTCCGTTGCAGTAATCAGGCGACGCATATCCGCCGATCGCGGCTGCTAAAACAATAATACAAAAAACGGCCCAGCGATATTTGCTCTTTGGACTTTTTTCTTTGCGATATATTAAATTCGTAAAAAAATTTTTAAACATAATAGATAGTTAAAAGTCTGTAAAATTTATAAAGTTATAAAATCAAAAGTTTTTTAATTCTGTTTTTTATTTTAATCATCTTATTCTTATTCTTGCCTATAAACTTAACTTTGTCAAATTTTAGTAATTATCTTAATTTTTTCCTGCTCTGCTTTTTATTCTTTATCATCTTAATGCTTTTTGCTTTAATTTTTTTAATATGCTGTTCTGGCTTTAGATTTTCTGGCATAGTGCCGCCGATTTCTTTAATAGTATTTCTAACTTTCTGCCCTACATCAAAATGGGTTGTATTAGCTTTTTCTTCTCCTGTAATTTTTTCTTTAACAATTTTTTCATCGGTCTGCGTAATTCGGAATAGATTAGCCGCTAATTCAGTTGAGCCAGCCCTGTCTAAAATATTATCTTTTCCAATTCCTTTTTTTGTTTTTATATCTTCTGATATTAACCCGTATAATCCTAAGTATCCATAGTTATTAAATTTGCCAAAATTATTTACGCCCGCTTTTTGCGCGGTTTTAAACAATTTTTTATTATGGTCTTTGACTTCTTTCCTTGTAAATAATCTTTTTTTATCTTGATCCATTTGCTGAAATATTTCCTGCTTTCTAGTCTGTATAGCAAAATATGTCTGTGCCATAGCAATTTCCTGTTTTCTCGTATCGCCATTTTGGGCGATTAAGTAGCAAGCGTATCTTGAAAGGCGATAATCTTCAACTTTTCTTTGGCTTCCAGAACCTAAATTAACCATTTTTCCGACATCGGAAAAATGGTCATCTATCTCTTGGTCACTATTCTTGCAAGCATCTTTAGCTTTGTCTATAATTTTTTTAAAATTTTTCCATTTATTGTATCCCAAAAGAGGCATAAGTTCCCGCGCTTCCCAATATTCCACGCCCTGCTTATTTATTTTCTTAATGCCCTCAAAATCTTTATTCGGTCCTAATAATGTTATTTCTTTCGCCATAGTTTTATTATTCTAAAATTTGTTTTTTGTTGCTTTATATTTATACCTCCACATCGTCACAATTTTTTCACAGATGACTGCGACTATTTTATCTATATTCGCCACAATTTCTTTTAGTATGCTGCAACGAACCAAAAAAATTTCTTTTTAAAAAAATTTCATTATTGCGTATAATATTTATGAATATGCTAAATTTTTCTGTATCGTAGCGAAAGAAAAATTTAAATGAATATGCGGTTCACAAATTAAATAAAATTATTTTTTTAATAT
>JAGLJD010000042.1 GCA_023142625.1 Candidatus Parcubacteria bacterium
CTCGTTCAGCTCCTCGCAAAGACATCTTAATTATAAAATGTATCTAAAAAATAATTGGTAATTAAAAATTTGAAAATTTAATAATTGATTGATAATTGCAAATTGGTAATTAAAAATTTATTTTTCTTAAAACTCTGACGCTATAATATATCCATTATAATATTCCCATTGATTGCATACTGCTCTTGTCGTATCGCCATTGCACCAGTCCCAATTGTCTTTTAGCCTAATTCTCGGCTGGGTCGCGCAGCAAGGAAATGCTCCGCAGACAACGGATAAATCCCCGAACAGCGTTGCCCCTGCCGCGCCGCACTCTATTGAAACAGAACTTGGATCATTCAATAACATCTCGTAATAACTGTATTGCCTTGATTCTGAATGCGGATCGTCCTCGTCAGGTCTGTCTTGTATTCCGTTACTCACATAACTTATGTTCGGACTTGCGTCAGTGCCGTCGCCCCAGTCAATCCAATAGGTCGCGAGCGGAAGCTGGTTATAGTCTATAATGCTGTTAAATTCCAAATTGACATCATTGGAGATAGAAAAATTATAATTGCCGCTAATATTGCCGTTAACTTTAATATTTTCAACTATCGGCGGCACCCCGCAAAAATCGCAAGTCGCACCTGCCGGGTTAGAACCGCAGCCTGCAAAGCAGTCTCCTCCTGCGCAAAGCCCTGTTGTATTGGAATAGGCTGGTCTTGCGGCTGGAGTTCCCGCGCAAATATTATCAGGCGGATTCCAGTCATTCAAAACGCAGGCAATGTCTATGCCGCAATCCCTGTACTGGCTACTGGCGTGATCCCACTCCCATGTTCCGTAACTTTTCGCGAAAATGCGCTTTAAAATTTCAACAGCGTTATTATCGCTTATGTTTCCTAAATTGCTTATCGGTTCGCAAGTTTCGCATATAGTATGCGCATCATTACAAGGACAGTGCAAAAGAAGGTTGTCGTCATGGTGATTCCAGTCTCCGCTCGGATAAGGATGCGCACAAATAAGTTCAGGGTGTCCGCTGCACCTGCCAATAACATCGCAAGTATTGCCTTGAGTTGAACCATCGCTGCATCCGTATGGCAAGCCGGCAATAGCGCCTTCGCTTAAATTCTCCCTAAAAAGTATCGGGTCTAAAATATCAGTGTTATCATTTCCGTCCCAATAGATAGGATTAACCCCTTCTGGCGGAATCATAGAGCCGAACGGCTTATCTTCAGAAGTATGATAATAATCAAAACTGCCAAGTTCTCCTGTCCTATAATCTGTGCCGTCGCGCACCCTGTCTGTCCACGCCTTATTCTCGCCAATGTCAAAATGCGAAACGGTCTGATATATTTTATCGCATCTTAAGCGGTAATCCATAGGATCAACTAATCTGCTTTCCGTATAATCATATATCATCACTTGCGGATCAGGATTTGGTTCGTTTAATACTAAATCTCCATCATAAATATACCAATTTCCGCTAATTGGGATATGCGTAGCGTCGTTTTTAGGGATACATGTAAATCTTAAATTATATTCGGTATCAGTATTAAAGGCGCCGCAATTCCCATCTGAATAAATTCTAACTTCTACTTTGTAATTTGTACTATTACAAGTTTGCATTCCAGCATCATTATCATTATAAACTATCATTCTGCTTCCACAGCCTCCATTTAAAAAGTTTGTTAAATCACCATAATATGCTCCATTTATTATAAGACTGGGCAGCCCAGCAAGCATCCAGTCTGCAAAAGCGGTAAGAAGATTAGTGTCGCAACAATAATCATCTAAATCAGATATTATTTCAGATGTTCTATTCTCCACAAAATCAAAGTTAGCGTCCATATCAGAGCAGTAGAATACAGGGAACTTGCCGTCGTATCCCAGCACTCTTCCTGTCTCTTCAATCCCTTCGGACGACAGCTTGTCAACCGGCCACCAGAGCAAGCATTGCCTCGGATTTCCCGGAAATCGGTCATACTCTAAGCAGTAGCCGAATTTACCAATATTTTTAATTCCGGAATCGCTGAAATACTCGCAGCTTAAAGCGTCCTGCTTAGGATACGACCTGCAAGTCTGCGGCGAATAGACATCAGTGTCTCCGATTTTTAACGCAGGCTTAATCCTGATTTCGTCAATATAAAAATTGCCGTCAGGCGCGCTTCCCGGGGCGACAAGCCTTAAAACTATCCTCTTGGTGCTTAAATCAACATCAAACGCCGCAGTTTTAAACTGCCAATAGTCTGAACGCGGAACAGACAAAATCGAATGATAGTCTCTTATCATATTTCCAAAAGCGTCCATCTCGCGCAGTTGAATCTCCGCGTTGCTGGCTTTTAAATTTAAGGTATTAACCCAAGCGCTCACAAAATATCTGTTCCCTTCTTCTGTGCCGATTAAAGATATGGTTTCGGTTACGGCAGCATAGTCGGCTCCTACGCTTAAAAAAGACCTTCCTTCCGGAGACATATATTCAAGCCCTATCCCTTGCGCTGAAACCGGATCGGAGATGACTGAAAACTCGTCTTCAAAAAGAGCCCCTTCATAAAGCCAGCCGACAGGATAGTCAATATTTTCAATCAGCTCAAAATTATTGTTCGGGATTTTTATCTGGACGCTTTCCTGGCTCATCGTATGCAGAGGATAATATCCTTCAGCAACTCCTTGCTTTCCTATCTTTGTATATCCTGCTCTATCCCGAATATCATCCAAGGAGACAGTAGCGTTTGCCGTTTGATTTATCGGCTCGCTCACTACAAAGCCGTCGCATTTGCCCTGTTCATTCATAGAATTGCACGCTCCAATATCAGTACATTTTCTTTTTATCGCGCCGTCTTTGCCTGTAACATTAACAGTCCCCTTGCAATACAGCCACTCTCCGCAAGTCCTGGTCGGCTTGACTTTTACCAGCAGGTTTGAATCGCAAGTCCCATCTGGAATTCCTCCGATTAAACAGCTTTGCGGCGTATTAATATTTTTATCGTTTCTGTCAGCGTCATAAATAATATCTTCTATCGCCAAGCCGCTTGATATCTCGCGCCTGTTAAATAAAACGCATCCTTTTTCATAATCAACAAGCCCATTGCACTCCGCTTTGTCAATAGAACTGTCTATATTATAATAAATTCCTGTTTTTAAAATTTTAACAAATTCAGACGGAACCAAATTTCCGCTAACGCTCAAATCGCAATTAATCGCCGAATCTTTGCCAGTATAAAACCGTCCGCTAAACTGCTGATCGCTTTCATCAGAAACAATCTGCGCTCCGTTAATAGGGGTAATAATATCCATTGAGTCGTCAGGCGATATTAAATCAATCGGGTTGCCAACTAAACCGTCAACGCAATTTTCTAATATAATCGCGCTGCCGGCGCCGTTAGAATTGCTTAACACTGTATAAACGGTGTCTTGCTCTAACCGAACAGGAACATTTGTAATATAATCGCCGGCTGCAACGCTCCAACCGTCAGGAACTCCGTCAACATCGACATCTTGAGCAAAATCGCCGTTAAAAACGATATTTTTTGAAATTGAACTTATCGGATCAATATATTCCGCGCAGCCGTCAATTTCAGGCGGGCAAATCGCTGTCCAATTATTGCAATAGCCTCCCGGACAATCAGCATCAGTCTCGCAGATTCCGCCGCCTCCGCCCAGACAGGTTTTAGCCGCGTACTCAACGCCGATATCAGAATATGCCAAAGGGCAATTCGGCGCTCCGGAAGTAGTATTAGCAAGATACCAACCAGCATCTGTCTGTCCCCCAACTAATTTATATTCACAAATTTTAGCGTCTCCCTTGATTCTCTGTGATACAGGATCTTTAAAATAAGAATCGCCCATAACATCTGAACTAAATTTTCCGCAGCCGACATTATCAAAAAGACAGAGCGTATCGTTATATTCATCAGGGTCGTTAATTTTATAAACAGTTTCATATTGATACAGATCATCTCTGTCGTCGGCAAGATTTTCAGTTGTTTTATTCATATTATACCTGTAATTTGCAGTTCCTAAAGCAGAGCATCCTTTCTCTTTTGATTTGCAAATTTTCCCCTTATCATTAACTAGCGTGTCAATTTTGTCGCCAAAAACAGTGATTTCAGATATATCGCCCAAATTAAATATTTCTTCTAAATAACTATGAGAATTAAATGTGTCAATCAGCGCTTCGCATCCTGCGACATCTTCGCCGCATAAGCGATTAAATGATTTTAAATATACTGTCTGTTTTTCAACCTCGCTCTCATACTCTTCGCATCCAAGCATATATTGCGGAGCGTAAGCGCCGTTATGGTCTTGATCGCATACTGATGAAACATTCCAAAAATCAGGTCTGATTAAAAACAGCTTGTCGCGCTCCTCTTTTAAGATAATATTGTCAATATAGGAAATGCCGCTAAAACCGCTGATTCTTAATGTTTCTAAAATATTATCGCCCGGCGCACTCATTGGATCGTCGCTGCTCATATCCCAGCCGACTAAAACAGGACCTAATGAATATTTCTGCCACTCCGGACCTAAATTAACCGAACCGCTCGCGAACTCTTCTCCTGCCGGCGCGCTGGAAAATTCAGCCGTCAGGCTTCCTGCTCCTTTTGCCCAAAAAGAGAGGAAATAAGTTTTTTGATGTCCGAGCAAAGATTTGTAAAGGCAGGTCTGTTCAGTGTTTTGCGCGTAACAGACTGTTTCATTATTAACTTCGCATTCGCATCCTTCGTCTAAAGCGCAAACAAATCCTAAATCGCAATGCGCTTTTAAGGAATAGTTCATGTCGTCGCCCAAATTGATTTTCAAACTATGCCCACCTCTAATCAGAGACTCGCTGCTAAGAGCTCCGACCCCACAATTATTAACCGCCTGTTCAAATCCGTCGTCAATAACCTTGCGGATATTATTGCTTGTGTTTCCCCTATATTCATAACAATCGTTTTTTGACGCGGGGCAAACAATCCCTTGCTCGGACAAAGCTTCATAAATGCATTCGTTGTTAGCGCTCCATTCGCCCCAATCCCAACTGCCGGCAGAATGGACAACGCAGTCTGCCTGTGATGATTTTGTCTTGCGGTAAGGATGGCAGTCATCAGAGCAACTAACTGTATTTTTATAATGCCGATAAGAGATAATATTTGCTTCGCTGTAAAATTCATTGCATTCCGGATTTCTGATCGCGTCGTCATAATTATTACAGTCTCCAAAAATATCAGCGGCGTCGGCTATATTATATATATTGTCAGGATAGCCGTTGCTATCAGCGTCTAACAGCATATGAGCGACAAGCTGGAATCCTGTCTCTTCTGAGCCGATCCATGTGTAAAACGACGCGCAATCACCGTTAATTCCATGGCATGGCCGCAGATAAGAAAAATATTCAATCGCTTCGCCGCCTTCTTCTAATTTGTCTAAATTCGTAAATTCAGAGCATCCCGCGTATTGCGCCGAGCATTTTTCCTCGTTGTTCGGAATTAAAAACTCTGGAAATTTTTCGCTCTCAAAAAAAGTCGCTTCCTGCTTGTAGGCGTTATAGCCGTTGCAAGTCTCGGGGCAAAAATCATCAGACCGAACCACTCCCGGAATGCTCGGATCGCCATTCGTTGGTTCGTATAAATCGCATCCGACATCGTCTGGTCGGCATTCTAATGCAAAGTTAGCGCATTGCTCGGATCCGCCTTCCGCGCATCGCTCAATATCCGTTCGCCAAAAATGCCCTGCTGTTTCACATCCTGACTGATCGTCAAAAGCATCGTTATATACGGTATATAATTCGCAATTATAATAATCAGGAGCTTTTTTTAAATAGAGCGAATTGCTGTTATGATAATCTTCATAACTAAACAGATATCCGTCTCCAGCTACTTCTTCTAATTGGACAGAATCAATTAAGCACCCAAGCGGAATTCCTCCTGCCGCGCCGCTCACGCTGATTGTCAATTCCGTGTCAAAAGCGTCAATTGTTCCGTCGGTTGGAAAAGTGTAATTAACATTAAACCGCTCCCAGTCATCGTTGTTGCCAGATATTAATTCAATCGGCGATCCTGCTATGGCTGGAATATAGAATTGAAAATTAGTTCCGACACAATTTTGCGCGTAAAAAGAAAAACTGAACTTTCTGCCTTCTAAATTATATCCTGTGTCAATAACTTTTGTCAGATTAGCCGCTGCGCCGTTTAAAGACCTAAAAGCTGTGGCGCCGATAAAACTCGCGCTGGTTGCTTCTCCTGCCGCGGACGCCCATTCTATAAAAGTATCGGCTATGCTGTCATCAATAATGTCTGTTTCTAAAATATCAGTAAAACTTGAGTTAGTAATCAGATTAGTCCCCAAATTCGGCTTTGTCCTAATATACTCGCGGCACCCCTCGCTGGAACTGGAACAAATTTCCGCTTTTTTGTTTAGATAAATGTCATTATTAACATTAGGAACAAGCTCTTGATTTATCGTAAGCCGCGCTTTTGATCCGTCTAAAACGCATTCTATCCCTTTATGCGGAACAACGCACGATTCAATAATGTCGCCGTCTTGGTCAATATCATTTACATCCGCAATTTCGCATCCGTCTGCATTGGCGCAATAATTATCTAAATTCAAATCCCACCCTTGGCTTAAGCAAGCCCAAGCGTCGTCCCCCGCGTTTCTTGAAGCGCAATGCCATTCGCATCCGGCGCTGTCTTCACTGCATCCGCCGTACTCCGCAGTATTTTTCAGATAAAAAACTTCGTTTCCTTTCGGAGACGCGAAAGACTGGCAAGTATTATAATAACTGTCGCATTCATCTCCTTGAAAATCCCAAACGCGCTTCTCCTCTGAACAGTATCCGTAAAAAAGGCAATTTCCTTTTGCATCTTCTTTTAAGCAAGACTGTTCGTCGGCGCAATATCCGTCTCTCATAATATTAACGCGCGGCTTCTGGTCATACTCGTCGTCAAAGTCGCCATCGCTGTCAATGTCAATTCCTTGTGAAACTTCTTCGCTGATTATCTTCTCTCCTATTCCTTCAAGTTCGCAAAAAAGTTCCGGCGCTTTCAGCACCCAGCTCGGATCAATCAGTTTATAAAAAGGCGAGGCAGGATCGTCAAACCCGCTTATTACTTCCTGAATATTATAAATCCTGAAATCAGAGGTTTGATTGCCAATATGCCTTGCGGCTAATTCCCAGCCGACCGGGATTATTCTGTATTTTCTTAAAATTACCAAATTTCTATAAGAGTATCCTTGATTATACAGCGGCTCAATATCTTTTGAAGTAAATCCGAACGGAAAATTGCCGCTTATATATCCTTGATTAAGAGCTTCCTGAACCGTAAGTTCCTGCTGGACAGCGTCGGCGAACTGCTGCGTAATTACGCATTCTGTCGGTCCGGCGTTTTCAGGATCAGGGCACATTAACAATTTTGACAAAATTGAATAAGCTCCGCCTGTTTTATAATCCGGCTGAAAAATTTTTGAATATTTCGCTTTGGCGGCTTTAGCGCCCTGGCTGACCCTGGCTGCGGATATTCTGCTTGCCGAACTGTCAACACCGCTCAGCCAGTTATAATCTGAATCTTCGTCATCTCCGCGCAGTTTAGCCATCCCTTCCATCACCCATTTGTTGATCAACTTGCTCATTAAAGTATTAGCGAAAGTCGCGACTGCGTCGGCTATAATGTCGCCCGTGAAAACTTCTTCAAACTTCGTCCCTTCGTCAATCGGCTTGGTTCCCATTTTATAGACCACATTACCAGGCGTTAAAATATTTCCTGCGGCATCTGTGATAGCTTTCCAGCCGCCGCCCTCTTTCCGCGCTTTTTCAGCAGTATCAATTCCAGCCTTTCTTTTTTCTAAAAAATCACTATGCATTGTTAAAGCGATTCCGATGTCGTTCTCTTCCGGATTCCAATATCCTTGAAAGCGAGTTAAAAAATCAGGATCGTTCACAAACTCATCCCAATTTCGCGAAGCGCGGCTGTATGTGCACTTCGGCTTTTTCGGCCTCTGTATTTCAGCTAAATCAGCTGTTAATCTCATCTTAACATTAAAATCCGGCTCGCATAAAAATTGCACTATGGATCCTGCCGCCCCCTTGCTATATCTTGAGCCAGCAGATCCAGCGGTAGGACCGCCAAAATCTTTCTTACTTAAATCATCTGTCTGTTTTTCGTAAATTTCAAGGCATTTAATCGAATGATCTCCTTCGCATACGCTCCAACAATTCTCAATGATCATTTTTTCTGAATTTGGCAAAAGATTAAAATTGTCTGGTATTTCTCCGCACTTTTTTTCACATCCGCTAACAAAATCTTTCGAGCATTCTATAAAATCATCGTTAGTTTTTGAATAAGCATCTTCTTCTGAGGAATGCCTGTCCCACTGGCTCGCCGCTGCCATAATAGCTGTTCCTGCGGCTT
>JAGLJD010000043.1 GCA_023142625.1 Candidatus Parcubacteria bacterium
ACACCTTAGGAGAGATGGCAGAAAAATTATAGTTTTTACCGTAAAGCCCATTAAAAAAATTATTGACCGTGAGTCAACATATTTTGATTCAAAGTCAAAGCAATGGGTTGAGACATTCAGTTGCGGGAATATACCGAGGTATAAAAAAATAAAAATTTCGGCAAAATGTCAAGCTAAAACTTATAAATGTAATGAAATGCTTCACAAGCTAGACATTATTACTGATGCAAAAACCGGTAAAATTATCCAAGTATTGCATTTTACCGAATTTACGCCTGGGGAATTCCTTAAAGAAAGCCAGAAAAAACTTGGAAGAGGAGGTATAACTAAAGTTTCCATGGAAAATATTTCGGAAGCTCCTGTTGAGTTACTGGGAAAAATAAAACACTCTCCTTTTACACGACAAATTTAATAAAGGAGATATTAAAATGGAATTATTATTTATTGGTTTTGTTATACTAATATGTGTCGCTCCCGTTATATTCAAACCTAAAAACGAAAATTAACGAACAGCCTGTATTTGTTGGGCGATAGGCTTTTGCGGCAGTTTAATTTTTACAGCAATCGTAAAGTGTTACACATTGCTAGGGACAATAATTAAACTTCTTGGTGGGTAAAATTCCACAAGAGAATAACCAATTATGGCGCTGCTATCAGAAAAATGATAGCGGCGCCTTCTTTTTTATAAGTGAAATTACCCCCCTTGATATTTATAGACTGCCAATCCTTGGGAAAATTGGTATTTCCGTCTACACCTTGTTTTTTGTTCCAAAAAATTGGCATCATCCTACCGAATGTTGATTTTGCATCAATTAAATTAGTGTATATTTCAAGAATTTGACCTGCATTCCTTGTAAGCTGTTGTATATAACTATAAAAAATTATAATTGCTCCAACGGTTATTGATTCAAGAACAACTCCTCGTCCTACAAAAAAAAGAAACACGCCAATTCCCAGCCCATTAAATGCTTGATGAACTTTCCACATATTGTTAGACGTTTTTATAATCCTATATCTATAATCCCTGGTAATTTCTTCTTTTTCAGCAATTGAATTTTTAAATGATCCTTCAGCCCCACTGGATTTTATCGTTAGTATATTCCCAAGCCCTTCAATGTATGACCCACTGGATTTCTCCATAGCTTTATTTTTTTCAAAATGCAGTTGTTGAAGTTTTTTATTAAAATTTAAAATAATCACAAAAAAACCAACAACATATAATATCAAAAATATTATAAATACCGGGCTTAGTACCGCAAAAACTATCAACATTCCAATAACTGTGATAATCGCCGGATAAACACGGTTATTAAGCATAGTGTTTAAAGCCTGAAATGCCTTAGTGCCATTCTCAATTTTTTGAACTTTTGCTCCTGTATTTTCATCCTTATGCTCTAGTAAAGACTGGGCTAATAATTTATCAAAACCCTTCACGCGAATACCATAAAGAACATCAATTGTTATATTTGATAAAAATTTTTTTGTAGTTAAACGCAAAAAAGAAACAAGCGCATATAGCCCGCCAAGCAAAGCAGTTAAAAAATAAAAAGTGTTTAGGCTATCACCTTTTTCAAAAGATGTAAAAAAATCTACAATTTTACCAAGCAATAAAGGCGGTACAAGGCTATAAAAAAATAAAACCGATAAAATACTTATCCAAAATATATATTTTTTTTATTTTTATCTAATAAAAAAAATATTGATTTTATCAAATTGAGCCAACTAAAATGAATTGTTTTTTTAGCATGCATATTAGTTACTTCCAGCTAACAATATTTTTAATTTCAGATAAATTTTTCAGATGATTTTTACCGCGATATTTATTAGATGCATACCAACCTGCGCATTCTGGATTGATTTGCTTTTTTCGAAAAAAAGATTCAGCCAGTTCATCATCGATTTCAATATAATTAAAATTATTAATAATATTTTCAAACAACTCTTTGTTCTCTGGCTTCATGTGGTCATCCAAGCGATGTTTCAGTTTAATAATATTAAAAGGTTTCTTTCCTTCGTAAAAAGCGTAATAATAAGCATAATGCGAATAATCCATTTGCATGATAATTTTATAAAAATAAATGCCATTATTATTTTTAAAAATAATTGATTCGCCATTTGTTTTGTTACTATTTAAGTAATTTTTTAAACTTTCAAAATCGACTATATTCATTGAATCTATAGCAGCTGGATTAAAATATAGATTATTTTTATGATTAAGTTTTTTGTTTGTGTATACGCTAATGTTTATTTGACCTTCTAAATCCCGTATTAAAATTTCTCTATCACCAGGATATTTAAATTCAATTCCCCATAGTTTATTTTGATATGTTTTGTAAGTTGTTTTTTTATTTTCTAAAATTTTTTCAACTTCTGTCTCATTATTTTGTTTATTGATTTTTTCAAGACTTCCATTATTTTTTGTAGGATTAGTCAATTTGCTATTTTTTTTAGTTTTATAAAAATAAAGACATGCAAAAACTACACCAATAAAGACAATAATGCTAAAAATAATCAGCAAAATATTTTGTATTTTTTTTCTTTTATTGACCTGTTTATCTGTTTTAACATTTTTATTTGACTGATTTATTCCTTGTTCATTTTCTATAATTTGGTTGTCTTGGTTTTCCATATAGTTTAAAATAATTTTAAATAAATCGTTTTCGCAGCGACAGCGGAGAAAACACCTTATTTCCCCTTTTAAATAAATAAAAAAAATCAAATTTTTGCCGTGTTAAAATCACTAAATACTAAAACCTCCGCTAAGATAAAAAATTTATTTCGTACAACAAGTTATATGCGAACTTGTTGATTTAGTATTTAAAATAAATAAAAATATCAATACAAATTTTTAATCATAAATAGATTATGATTAGAAATTATAAAATATTAAAATCATTGCGTTGCTATCCCGCGATTTTTTCTTTTTTCAGCCGCTTTTTATATCCTCTGCGTAGGAAATATAATTTCGCGCGGCGAGTTTTTATTTTTTGCAACAACTCAACCTTTGCTATTGTAGGCGAAAATAGCGGAAATATTTTTTCCACACCGACGCCATTGGAAACTTTACGGACGGTTATAGTCGCGCCCGGCTCGTTTCCATTTTTTCGCGCCAAAACAGTGCCTTCAAAAAATTGCAACCGTTCTTTGGTTTCTCCTTTCGGATTAACCTCTTTAATTTTTTGGTAAATTTTAATTACCATTCCAGATTTTATTTCAGAAGGCGAAATTATGTTTTTTTGCTGGCTGTTTTTAGCGGGCTTTTTAGTTTTTTCTTCTTTTTTGTCGTTGTTTTGAACTTTTTTTTCTTTAATTTCTTTTTTTTCTTTTACCTCTTTTGCTTCTTTTGTTTCTGACATAATAGGTTTATTTAGTAAATTTTATTTAATCCTACACGATTTTTATTTTTTGTCAAAAAAATTTATTTTATATTTTGCAAAATGATTTTTTTTACTTCCTTCACAGTTTCCGCAAGTCTGTTTTCACGGTTTATTATTCGATAATCAAAAATATTTTTATTTTTCAGCCATCCTTTCGCGTAATTCATTCTTTGCTTTATAAATTCTTTTGTCTCGCCTCTTTTTAGCAGCCTTTGCCCTAGTATTTCAAGCGACGGCGGAAGAATTAAAATAGCGATAATTTGCGGTATAAGTTTTTTAGCAGTTATAACTCCTTTGTAGTCAATTTTCCATATTCCGATTTTATCGCAGTTCAGCGCCTTTTTAATCGCTCTGTTTTTAACGCCATAAAATTGGGCGTTATCTTCTTCGGCGTATTCAAAAAATTCATCATTCGCAATGCTTTTTTTAAATTCTTGTTTTGAAATAAAATAATATTCTTTGCCCCGTGTTTCATCTGGACGAATTTTCCTTGTTGTGGTCGTAATAATTTTTTCAATATTCAAGCATTTTTTAAGTCCAGAAATAACACTGTCTTCGCCTGCGCCAGAAGGACCTGAAATTATAAAAAGCCTGTTTTTTTTATTCATAAAATTTTTTAAATTCATTAGGCAATTCTGCTTCAAATTCCACCCACTCGTTTTTTAAATTTTTAAACCCTAATTTATAGGAATGCAAAAACATTCTTTTTATTTTAGCGGAATTTTTATATTTTTTCAAGCAATAAATTTTATCGCCGACAACTGGATGATTGATCGCTTTCAGATGGACGCGGATCTGATGCGTCCGTCCAGTCAGTATTTGAATTTTCAGCAGAGAATTTTTTTGAAATTTTTTAACTGTCCAAAAAAGAGTTTTCGCCTCTCTGTAATTTTTATTTCTGCCAGTTGCCATCAACCCGGTTTTTTTGCTTCTGCCGATTTTCAGATTTATTTCGCCGCTCTCTTTGTTTATTATTCCGTGGACTAACGCTAAATATTCTTTTTTAATTTCGCGGTTTTGGAATTGCGATTTTAAGCATTCAAACGATTTTTGATTTTTAGCGACCGCCAT
Source organism: Candidatus Parcubacteria bacterium (assembly GCA_023142625.1). Classification (GTDB taxonomy): domain Bacteria; phylum Patescibacteriota; class Patescibacteriia; order JAACEG01; family JAACEG01; genus JAGLTA01. The sequence goes on from JAGLJD010000043.1 coordinate 4,449, forward strand.
AATGCCCGAAACATCTTTATCTAAACGATGGATAATTCCCGGGCGCGTTTCATCTTCGCCGATATTTTTTAATTTTGGCAGATAAGCCAGCAAGCCGTTAACAAGCGTATTTTTCGGAACGCTTTCGGACGGATGAACCGTTAGTCCAGACGGTTTGTCAATAATCAAAAAATCCTTATCTTCAAAAATAATTTTGAGTTTTATTTTTTTATCAGGCGACAAATCAATTTTTTTTTGCTCGGCTATTCCTTTTAATATTTTTTGGCTTATGAAAATAGCATCATCTATTTTTAATTTATAGTGCGGAGAGATTTTTTTATCATTAAGCAAAACGCCTTCTTGCCGAATTATTGCCTGCCAGAAAGAGCGGGAATATTCTGGAAAATTTTTTGCCAAAAAAATGTCAAGCCGTTCGTCTATTTTTTTTTCATTAATAATTATTTTATTTTTTTTATCCATATATCCATTATATTTATTTAACACATTTTTACAACCCCTTTTATTTTTAAATTTTTGTGTTAGCATATATTTATGCTAATGTTATTGCAATATTAGAGTTTTATAATTTTAAATAAAAATTTATGGCAAAAATAAATTTTGGCGGCGTTGAAGAAACCGTCGTGACGCGCGAGGAGTTTCCCTTGGAAAAAGCGCGTGAAGTGTTAAAAGACGAAACAATAGCCGTAATCGGCTACGGGGTTCAGGGTCCAAGCCAAGCGATGAATATGCGTGATAACGGAGTCAAAGTCATTATTGGACAGAGAATGGAAGGGGACGACGGTTGGGAGAAAGCGGTTAAAGATGGCTGGGTCGGCGGCGAGACGCTTTTTAGCATTGAAAGCGCTTGTGAAAAAGCTACGATTATTATGTATCTTCTGTCAGATGCCGGACAAAAAGTTCAGTGGGAAAATATTAAAAAATATTTAACCAAAGGCAAAGCCCTTTATTTTTCGCACGGATTTTCAATCGTATATAAAGATCAGACAGGCGTAATTCCCCCGAGAGACATTGATGTTATTTTAGCCGCGCCAAAAGGGTCGGGGCTGTCTGTGAGGCGGAATTTTCTGGAAGGGCGCGGAATAAATTCCAGTTTTGCTGTTTTTCAAGACGCTACTGGCAGAGCAGAAGACAGAGTTAAGGCTGTCGGCATCGCTATCGGTTCTGGATTTTTGTTTCCGACAACTTTTGAAAAAGAGGTTTTGAGCGATTTAACCGGCGAACGCGGCGTTTTAATGGGCGCGATAGCGGGAATAATGGAAGCTCAATATAATCTTTTGCGATCCAAAGGACATAGCCCGTCTGAAGCATTCAATGAAACCGTTGAAGAGGCGACTCAAAGCTTATATCCTTTAATCGGCGAAAACGGGATGGATTGGATGTTTTCCAACTGTTCGTCAACAGCGCAAAGAGGCGCGCTTGACTGGCGGCATAAATTCAGAAAAGCAGTTGAGCCGGTTTTTAAAGAACTTTACGAAAGCGTTAAAAACGGAACGGAAACTAAAATTACGCTTAAAGCGAACAGCGATTCTAATTACAGTGAAAAATTAAGAGAAGAACTTAAAGAAATAAGGGAATCTGAAATGTGGCAAGCAGGAAAACAGATTCGACTATTAAGACCTGAAAACAAGAAATAGCCTATAAAGTCTATAAAGTCGAAAGTTTGTTTAATTTTTTAAATTTGTTGTGAAATATAAAAACTCTTTAAATAAGGATTTAAAGAGTTTTTAAAATTTGTCGGGGCGACTGGACTCGAACCAGCGGCCTCATGGTCCCAAACCACGCGCGCTACCAACTGCGCCACGCCCCGCGTTTCGGAAGTCGGATGTCAGATTTCAGATGTCGAATTAAAAAATAATCAGATATCTGACATCCGAAATACGAATTCTGATTTAGTGCCTGGGGTGAGAATTGAACTCACGACACAAGGATTTTCAGTCCTTTGCTCTACCACTGAGCTACCCAGGCATCTCGGATATCAGATTTCAGATTTCGGACTAAAAAATAATCCGACATCCGACTTCCGATATCTGATATCCGAAATTGTGCGTCCAGCAGGGCTCGAACCTGCGACCTTCTGCTTAAAAGGCAGCTGCTCTACCAGCTGAGCTATGGACGCGAAAATTAAAAGTAAGCCCAACGCAACGCAGGCTTGTAAATTTTATCTATTCATTTATTATTGTGATATAATTAAATAATAGAAAAAATAAGTTAATGTGTCAATAGAGTACATTAAACGAAGAGTCATTAAGCCGTTTTACGCGGATTAGATTTTATGGTTAAAATAAAAGATGAATATAAAAAATTTATTATAATAATTGCAAGCGATATTTTTTATATATCTTTAACAGCTTTTATTTTTTTTAGTTTAATAGAATTAGCGCGCCATCGTTTTGTCGCGTCTTATCTGAATTTAAACGCTTTATTAATGTTAGTCGTAATAACTGGAGTAATTACCGTAGTTAGTAGACCTACTGAATAATAAATTGCGTAGCGAAATTTTCAGATTTTGAGGCAAATTTTTCAAAAATTTTATAAGCTTATGTAGAATATAGGCGTTAAAATTTTTGGAAAATTTGACCAAAATATGGAAATTACAGCAGTAAATTATTATTCAGTAGGTCTAATAACCAATTTTTTATGCTAACAACATTAATAGTTTTTATTTTTATCTTAGGATTATTGATTTTTGTCCATGAATTAGGGCATTTTTTTGTCGCGCGTAAATTCGGCGTTAAAGTAGATGAGTTTGGAATGGGATTGCCGCCGAGAATATTCGGATTTTATAAAGACAAGAACGGAAAATGGAAAAAAGTTATCGGAAGCAAGGAAGTAAAAGATGTTCCTAAAACAATATATTCTATGAATTGGCTTCCGCTCGGAGGATTTTGCAATATTAAAGGAGAGGATGGAGAGGGACGAAATGAAAAAGACAGTTTTGCCAGCAAAAAAATTTGGCAGAGAGCTTTAATTCTAACCGCTGGCGTAGCAATGAATTTTTTATTGTGCGCTATTTTGCTGTCAGTCGGATTTATGATCGGCTTGCCGCAGGCGATCACAGACGATGAAGACAAATCTTTATATATAAGAGGGCGGCAGATTGTTATTTCAGAAGTTGCTGATGATTCCCCGGCGAAAAATGCCGGCATTCAGATGGGCGATTATTTGACGAGCATTGAAGGCGTGAAATTTGACAATGTGGAAGAAGCAAGCGATTTTATAGCTGGCAAAGAAGGGCAGGAATTGGCAATAATAATAACAAGAGGGGACGAAGAGATTTCCAAACAGATTATTCCGCAAAAGACTGAAGAGATAAAAGACAGGGCTATCATAGGCGTCGGGCTTGTGAAGACGGGAATTATCTCTTATTCGCTGCATAAAGCGGTTTATATGGGTTTTGCTTCAACAATAAAATTAGCAAAACTGATACTCGTCACTTTTTTTGAGCTATTCAGAGATTTTATTTTTGGCAGAGATGTCAAGGTTGATGTTGCCGGACCGATCGGAATTGCAGTTCTTACAGGGCAGGTTGTAAAAATGGGCTTTATCTATATTCTGCAATTCACGGCGCTAATCTCTTTAAATTTGGCGATTATAAATTTTTTGCCTATTCCAGCGCTGGACGGCGGGCGGATGGTTTTTCTGCTTATTGAAAAGATTCGCGGGTCAGCGATCAGCCAAAAAATTGAAAACAGGATTAACACCATCGGCTTTGCCTGCTTAATGCTTCTGTTTATTGCTGTCACTTTTAATGATATTTC
>JAGLJD010000044.1 GCA_023142625.1 Candidatus Parcubacteria bacterium
TAATTTTGGCAATAATAAAAATCAGCGTCGTTGATGTTTTAATAATAACCATTCTTTTAAAACCAAAAAGGAGGTGATGCAAAAACAAAAATAAAAAACAGGCAATCGCTTTTTACGCAAAAAAACAAAAATAAAAAATTTAAATTGAAAAGGAGAGTGTAATGAAAAAAATTTTGTTCATTTTTATCGTCGTATTCGCCGCTCTTTGTGTTAGTAATGCTAATGCGGCAAGTTATTCTTTTGTGTGGGCAGAAAAAAAGCCTGCGTTTATAGACAATTCACCAGCGGATCATACTTACACGGCAATTTCAAGAGCCTATACCAATAAAGTTTATCGTTATTCTTACCATGGGGTAAATTATGGAGGCTCATATTTGAGCGGAACATTTGGTATTACGGATAACACAGGAGATACGAGAATCCGTTGCATCGCATGCTATAATCCATATTGGTGCAAGGTTAAATACCTTAAGGAAGGCGTCTGCCATCAGGATACCAACAGAGCGCTTTACCCGGTTGGATTGGGTAGGTTGACGGTTGATAACGCACGAGGCTATAGTTGGTCTAAACGAAAATATGATACATATGGTCTTAATGCGTACAAATGGTATAAATGCAGGCAAAATTGCTGGTTCGGAGAATCGGGCTGGTAAGTCATATTAACACTGGAAAGGCTGTGAATTTTTCATAGCCTTTCCATCACAATTTTTAAAAAAGGAGAAATTATGTTTAACAAAAAAGATACAATAATTTTTATTAGCAGCGTTTTAGTAATAGTTCTTGCTGTGAGTTTATCCGTATTGTTTTTTTTTAAAAATAATATTGATAAAAAAGTAAGCAATAATACGGAGATTTTGCAGGAAAATTCAGCTCCTAAAACCAATAAAAATATTTTTACAGAAAAAAAAGAAAATTATGAATTTTTTGATTCTGCATTTGAAGAAAATTTTAAAAATATTACCGAGCAGACAGTAGGGCAAGAAATTAAAATTGACGAAGATTTATATCAGATTTTAGATTTAATCGGATATAGCGATGATGAAATGAAAAAAAAAATAAAATTATTTGAAGACAATGGCATGGATTTTGGAATGAATAAAAAATTAATGTCTGAGGTTATTGCAAAATTTGGAGACAAGATAGACACTGAAACATTGGGGCGAATAAAAAAAAATCATCTTATATTTCTTTGTTTCACAAATGAGTTGCATAAAAATTATCTTGGCAGAAATGATATTAGTTTTGAGGAATACAAAGACTCGATTTCTTTATTGTTCGTATTAGAGCAAAAAATTTATAAAGAAAATTTAACCAATGAAGAATATGAAGATTTTTTTGATATGACAAAAGAAGAAACAGAGGGGGTTATAATGGGTTTTACTGAAATCGCTCCTGAATTTGAATATTACAATTCTGACGCTACTATGGAAGAAATTTACGAAAAAGTTCCTCGCTGGAAACTTGATCGTATTGTAGAACTTTCAAAAGCGCAATCGCTCGCAGAGTTAGAAACAGGGGAACTTGTTAATATGGGGGAATTGACGGTAGATGAAGCCATAGAATATATTGAAGTTAGTTTTAAAATTTATCTTGAAGGCGCGAGAGAAATTTTAGACGAAGAAGAATTTCATCTTATGTTTGCTTCTGTTGAAAAACAATTTTAAGTAAAAGCCAAAAAAATGGTGATGTTGAAATAATATCAACTATGACTATAACGCTCATAGCAAAATTTGTTATGAGCGTTTTATTTTTAAAATTCAAGGTTGCCAAGAAGATAAGTTGTGCTATACTTAAATAAGAAAATAACAAAATAATAAAATAATTGTAATTTTTATGGCGAAAAAACAGAAAGATACTCAGCAATACACCGCTGACAATATTGTGGTTTTAGAGGGCTTGGCTCCGGTTAGAAAAAGACCTGGAATGTATATCGGCAACACATCTACCGAAGGATTGCATCATCTGATTTGGGAAGTGGTTGACAACGCGATAGATGAGGCAATGGCAGGTTTTTGCAAAAATATTAAAATTAAATTTTTACCTAATGGCATGGTGGAAGTGAGCGATGACGGGCGCGGAATTCCGGTAGAAACACACAAGCATACAAAAAAATCCGCGCTGGAAACCGTGATGTGCACGCTGCACGCTGGCGGAAAATTTGAAAACGAGGGATATAAAGTTTCAAGCGGCTTGCACGGAGTAGGAGTTTCAGTAGTAAACGCGCTCTCTTCTTATATGAAAGCGGAAATAAAAAGGGACGGCAAGATTTGGATGCAAGAATATAAGCGAGGAGAGCCGCAAGCCAAAGTTAAACCCGTCGGCGTTTCAAGGAGTACGGGAACTATTATCACTTTTCAGCCAGACGAAAAAGTTTTTACAACATTAGAATTTCAATGGAAGAAAGTTGTCGATAGAATGCGCCAGCAGGCGTATTTAACGAAAAAGGTTAAAATTTCATTGATTGACCAGCGCGATAAAGGAGCGCCGCGCGAGTATGAGTTCTATTTTGAAGGAGGCATAGCTTCTTATGTAAGGCATCTTAACCAAAAACAGGAGGCTGCTCATGACAATATTTTTTATGTGGAGAAAGAGAAGGACGGAGTTAATGTTGAAATAGCCTTGCAGTATAATAAAGATTACCAAGAAGAAGTTTTTACATTTGCTAATAATATACACACGGTTGAAGGCGGAATGCATCTTCTCGGATTTAAATCAGCATTGACGCGCGTCCTAAATTCGTATGCGCGCAAGAAAAATATTTTAAAAGAAAAAGACAGCAATTTAACAGGCGATGATGTCCGCGAAGGGCTCACGGCGGTAGTGAGCGTCAAAGTAATGGACGCGCAGTTTGAAGGGCAGACAAAATCAAAATTAGGTAATGCCGAAGCGCGCGGAATTACCGATCATATTTTTGCGGATAGTTTTGAAATTTTTTTAGAAGAGCATCCGAAAGAAGCGGAAGCTATAATAGGGAAGTGTTTAATCGCTTCGCGGGCGCGATTGGCGGCGCGCGCTGCGCGAGATTCTGTATTAAGAAAAGGCGCGCTGGACGGATTAACTTTGCCGGGCAAGCTGTCTGACTGCACAAGCCGCAGCCCAGAACTTTCAGAAATTTATATCGTGGAGGGAGATTCTGCCGGAGGCAGCGCCAAGCAGGGACGGGACCGAGAATTTCAAGCGATTTTGCCGCTAAGGGGAAAAATTTTAAATGTTGAGCGGGCGCGGATTGACAAAATTTTAGCGAACAATGAAATAAAATCTCTGATTATCGCTTTGGGCGCTAATATCGGAGACCAGATAGATGTTGAAAAATTGCGCTATCATAGCATTGTGATTATGACTGACGCGGATGTTGACGGAGCTCATATCAGGACGCTTTTGCTCACATTTTTTTATCGTTATTTAAAACCGGTAATTGACGGTGGCTATCTGTATATTGCCCAGCCGCCTTTATACAAAGTGCAGTCTGGCAAATTTTCAAAGTACGCTTATTCCGAAGAGGAAAAGGATGAAATTATTACTGGTCTTACAGATATTAAAAAGAAAACCGATGACTCTGAAGAAGAAATAAAAGGCGTATCAATCCAGCGATATAAAGGTTTGGGCGAAATGAACCCCGATCAATTATGGGAGACGACAATGGATCCTAAAACGCGAATGATGAAAAAAGTTATGATAGACAGCGCCGAAGAGGCGAACGAAACTTTTGAAATTTTAATGGGAGCGGATGTAGCGCCGCGCAAGCATTTTATACAGACTCAGGCAAAATATGTAAAAAATTTAGATATTTAATTAAAATATTCTATGAATATTATCATTAAAGCAACCAATATTGAATTAACTTTGAATATCAAAGAGTATGTTGAGGAAAAAATAAGCTCTTTGGATAAATATTTCAACAACATTATTGAAGCGCGAGTAGAAATAGGAATAAATTCTCAGCGCCGCCAAAAAGGCGAGATATTTTTCGCTGAAGTTAATATTAAAGTTCCTGGTAAAATATTAAGGGTCTCAAAAACAGAAAAAAAACTGTTTAAAGCTATTGATAAAGTAAAGGATCATTTGCGGGTTATTCTGCACAGGCACAAGGAGAAAATAAAGGGCAGGATAAAAAGCGATAAGTGAACAGATTGTCTTTGCGAGGAGCCGAACGAGCGTTAGCGAGAGAGAGTGACGAAGCAATTTCGTTAATATCCGCATAAATTATGCAAAGTAGCGATTTGTTCGCTCAGTAATGGGATTGCTTCGTCGCACCTCTCTCGTTTCACTCGTTCAACTCCTCGCAAAGACACCCGTAATTCATAGTAAATCTATCAACAAAAAATATGACGGCTGATTTCAGCCGTCATATTTTTATTTTACGCGATTGCTATTGACTTAATATTGATTTCGTGCTATATTATATTGTTGAAGTTTTTTTAAAAATAAATCATAATTATTTTTTAATTTTATCATAAAACATTAAAAGGGGGATTAAATGGATAAAAGATCCAGCGAAATAATTTATAAGGAAAAAGAAATTTGTCTTGAAAAAATTAAAAATTTATGGGATAGTTTAAAACATGCCAGTGAACAAGATAGCACTGGTTGGAGTTCTAAAGCTAATAATAAACATTACGACGAATTGTCGGAAAGGTTAAAAAAGGAAGAAGAGAAATTAGAAGAAATAGAGAAGTCTTTTTAGATAAATGTTTTTAAGCAAAGAAACTTTAATAAAAACAAAGAGCCATAGAGGAATTATAAAAATATTCTTCTATGGCTCTCTTAATTTATTTACAAATAGAACTTACGCGTTTGCTTAAATTTATGTTTTTGCCCCCTGTCTTTGCGAGGAGCTGAACGAGTGAAACGAGTGAGGCGCGACGAAGCAATCCCATTGTTTACGCAAAAAGGTTTATAATCACAGATTTGTCCGTTCAGTAATGAGATTGCTTCGT
>JAGLJD010000045.1 GCA_023142625.1 Candidatus Parcubacteria bacterium
GTAAAATGATAATAAAGAGCGGCTTTAGTGATATTAAGCTTTTTAGCGATGTCGCTCATGGAAACGCCTAAATAGCTATATTCTGAAAAAAGCCCGCGCGCTGCTTTAATAATATTTTTTTTAGCATTATTAAGACCGTGTTTTGCTTCTGTTTTAATATCCATAAAAATTTTTTAACTTACTTACCGCTCGGTAAGTTATTTAATGAAAAAATAACATAATATTTAAATTATGTCAAGGTTGAATGCAAAAATATAAAGGTGAGATAGAAATGTTTTAAAATATTTAATATAAAAATTGATATAAATATGCTAAAATAATTAACAATAAAAGCATTATATTAAAATTGTCTAAATGCTATATCAAAATTTAAAACAGATTTTGAAATTATATAAAAAAATTTTTAATTTTATATCTTGCGATTTTTTAATAATCGCAATTTTTGTTATTTCCAGTTCAATAATTTTAGTTAGATATCCGCACATTGTAATTGACAAAAAAATATTAGCCTTGTTTATGGCGGTAAATATTGTTTCTGTTATTGCGTATCTAATATTTAGCATCGTGAAGAAAAAGCGAATTTCATATAAGGTAGTTATTATTTTGATTTTGATAGCGAATTTTCTGTTTCTTAATTTTCAATATTTGAATTATAGAAAAATTGATAAGTTTAGCATACAGGACGAAACTCTGCATACGGAAATCGCTATCAAATATCTTTTAAGCGGAAAAAATCCGTATAAAGAAGATTATTTTAATACTATTTTTGCTGAGTGGCATTACGCTTTTAATCGTTTTCCGCAGATTACGCCGCCGCCGATTTACCATTACGCTTATCCGCCTTTTTCATTTATAATGCCGCTGCCGTTTTATTTGGTTGGGCAGAAACTATTTAATTATTATGATCAGCGCTGGCTCTATATAATTTTATATCTATTTTCAGTTTTTTTGCTTTTTAAGATTCCAGATAAAAAAAATCAAAAATTATTGCTGGTTTCGTTTTTTGCGTTTAACCCGATAATTTTAGGGCATCTATTTTTTGGTTCTAATAATATTATGGTTTTGTTTTGGATTATTTTAATGGTTTATTTATTGCAAAGAAACAGATTATTGCTTTCTTCCATTAGTTTAGCCTTTGCCATGGGAGTAAAACAGTCGGCGTGGTTTATTTTGCCCTTTTATTTTGTTTATATTTTTTTAAAAAAAGATAAAAATTTTATCAAAACGATTAAAGTCACATGGCTATTTTTTATTGTTGGTTTAATTATTTTTTTACCTTTTTTGATTTGGGATTATTTTTCGCTGTTTGACGATATATTATATTTTTCTTCAGGAAAATCCGTTAGCAACTATCCGATAGAGGGTATCGGATTAACTGGAATGCTGTTAAAATTTAATATTATTAAATCGCCATTGGCTTATTTTCCTTGCTGGATATTTCAAATATTATTTGGTCTTCCTTTATTGTTTTTTTTGTTGAAAAAACAGATTAAAAAAAATTCAATAAAAATGATGCTTATTAATTATTCCTCATTTTTATTTGTTGTTTGGTTTTTTTCGCGCTATTTTCACCTTGACCATCTTAATTATATAATGGTAGTATTAGTTATAAGTTATTTTATTTTAGATAAATTTTTTTATGCGAATAAACATCACGCTTCCATGCTTAAACGAGGAAAAAATTTTAAATAATAATATTATCGCTCTGTTTAATTTTTTAAATAAAAATGTGGCTGGCGATCAATGGCAGATTATTATCGCTGATAATGATTCTAATGACAATACAGCAGAGATAGCTAAAGAATTAGAATATAGATTTAAGCAGATTAAATATTTTTTTATCCCGCAAAAAGGAAAGGGAATAGCTATTCGGCATGGATGGAAAAATTTTGACGCGGATATTTATATTTTTATGGATGTTGATTTGTCAGTAGATTTAGAAGCGCTGCCAAAATTGATAAGCGCCGTTAAAGAGGAGCATTACGATATAGCCATTGGTTCAAGATTTCATAAGCAATCAGTTATCAAAAGAAGCGTAGCGCGAAAGATAATTTCCAGACTTTATAAGATAATTAAAAAAATTATAATTAATTCAGATATTTCAGATTTACCTTGTGGCTTTAAAGCTATTAATAAAGATATTATTAAAAAAATTCTGCCGCGAATAAAAGATAATGAATGGTTTTTTGATTCAGAACTTGTAATATTATCCGAAAGTTTTGGATATAAAATAAAAGAGATTCCAGTTAAATGGGAAGAGATTAGGGAAAATGGAGATAAAAGCAGGGTCAAAATTATTTCTTTAGGATTTAATTATATTAAAAATTTGATTAGATTAAGAAAAAGGCTGAAGAAAATAAATCAAGCCACCCTAACGGGTGGTCACCCGTTAGGGTGAAATCAAGAATTAAGAATTAGAAATTATGAATCAGGTAGAAAATCAAAATTTAAAACAAAAATTATCAATTATTATTCCTGTTTTTAATGAAACCGAATCTTTGAAAGAATTAAATGCTAGAATTATTCAGGCAATTTTTGGCTTGCCTTTTGATTATGAGATAATTTATATAGACGACGGTTCTGCTGATAATTCATTTAATATCATTTCTGAATTGCATCAGCAAAATCAAAAAATTAGAGCCATACAATTCAGGCGGAATTTTGGAAAGTCAGCCGCATTGGCGGCAGGTTTTAAGGAAGCCGGCGGCGATTTGGTTATTACAATGGATTCTGACCTGCAAGACGAGCCGTTGGAAATTTCTAATTTAATAAAAAAGATTGGCGAAGGATATGATATGGTTTCAGGATGGAAGAGAGAGAGAAAAGATTCATTTATAAAATTAGTCTCTTCAAAAATTTTTAATTTTACAGTTTCAGCTTTAACAGGAATAAAGTTGCATGATTTTAATTGCGGTTTTAAAATTTATCAGCGGGAAGTGATTAAAAATATAGAGGTTTACGGCGAATTGCATCGTTTTTTACCAGTATTGGCGCATCAAAAAGGGTATAAGGTGGGCGAATTAAAAGTCAAGCATAATGAACGGAAATTCGGCGAGTCAAGATATGGCAAATTCGGGCTAAGAAGAGCAGTAAATTATTTTTTAGACATAATCAATGTACTGTTAATTACAAAATATACAAAAAAACCGCTGCATTTTTTTGGAGCTATCGGTCTGTCATTGTCATTTATCGGCTTTATAATATGCGCGTATTTGACAATATTGCGCGTTTTTACCGGAAGCATTCAGTCCCACTTGCCTCTTTTAATATTCGGCGTATTGCTGATTATAACGGGAGCCCAGTTAATTTCGTTAGGTTTGTTAAGTGAAATAATGATACAGAACAGCGTAAAAAAAGAAAAAAGTTATAATATAAAGAAAAAAATAATATGATAATCTGTTATTTTGGAACTTACGAAAAAGAATATCCCAGAAACCGCAATGTTATTAATGGTTTAATTTTGAATAATGTAGAAGTAGTTGAGTGCCATGAAGTATTGTTAGACAAAATTAAAAACAAGATTGACATTGCTTTTTTTGCCAAGATTAAAATTTTTTTTTGCGTTATAATAGCTTATTTAAAATTAATTTATAAAAAATTAAGGCTGCCACCTGTGGATTGCGTAATTGTCGGATATATCGGGCAATTAGATATGATATTGGCAAGAGTCTTATTTCCAACAAAAAAGATAATTTTTAATCCAATGCTGTCTATTTATGACACGATGATCAATGATCGCAAGGTTAGCGATAATTATTTTACAAAAAAGTTTTTTTATTTATTAGATAAGATTAGCTGTTCCTTTGCGGATAAAATTATTTTAGACACGCCTGAGCATATTGAGTATTTTCATAAAAAATTTAAAGTTCCGATAGATAAATTTGATTTTGCTTATATTGGCGCTGACGACAAATTATTTTATCCGATATCAGGGAAAAACAAAGCGGCAGAAAATTTTACTGTGCTGTTTTATGGAAAGTTTACGCCGATTCACGGCATAGAACACATAATAAAAGCGGCAAAAAATTTAGAGCAATATCCAGAAATAAAATTTGAAATAATCGGAACAGGGCAGACGCATAAAGAGATTATTAAGTTGTCGCAAGCGTTGAATATAAAAAATACCGCTTTTATAGACTGGATTCCTTTTAAGGAATTGCCTCAAAAGATAGCCAGCGCGGATATATGCATTGGCGGGCATTTTGGCGGAAGCGAAAAAGCAAAAAGAGTTATAGCGAACAAAGTATTTCAAATTATTGCAATGGAAAAACCGATAATAATGTCAGGCTGCAAGTCGTCTATATCAGCAGGATTTGTTAATTTAAAAAATTGTTTATTTTGTAAAGCTGAAGATTCCAAAGCTTTAGCTGATGCGATATTAAAATTGAAAAATGATGAAGATTTGCGAAATAATATTGCTAAAAACGCTCACTCTCTTTTTCAAAAAGAATTTTCCATTAAAATAATCGGCAAAAAATTAAAAAAAAATATAACCGAAATGATTTTTTTTGAATCGTTAGTTTTAACCCCAGCTTATCTTATTAGAAAAAAGATAATTTTAAATTATTTTAGAATTTATAGAATAAAAATTAAAAATTTTTTAGAAATTGGAGTAGGCAACGGAGATTTAATAAAAACTATGGATAATCTTGGCTATAAAGGCGAAGGGATAGATTTTAGCGCTAAAGCCGTCAAGGGAATTGAAAAAGATTTTTTTTCAAACATTAAAATATCAAAAAAAGATTTTTTTGATATTAAAGAAAAAAATAGATACGATTTAATTATTGCCTTAGAATTAATTGAACATTTAGAGGACGATAAGATTGCGTTAAAGAGAATGCAAGAGTTAATTACAGATCAAGGAATTTTGATTTTATCAGTTCCTGCGCATAAAAAGAAATGGAGCGTACTAGACGAATGGGCAGGGCATTATCGCAGATATGAAAAAGAAGAATTACTCAGCCTTTTAGAAAATTATGGATTTAAAGTTGAAAAATTTTATAATTACGGTTTTCCTTTATTAAATGCGCTTTGGTTTGCAAGAAAAAATATTATTAAGCAAAAAACAGTTTTTCAATCAAAAAAGGAAAACACAAGAAGAAGCGGGATGGATCGCAATTTAGAGAAGAAATTCAGATTTTTTTTCAATGATTTTTTTCTTTTTCCATTTTATTTTATACAAAAATTTTTTTATAATTTTAATTTAAGCCCTGCTTATCTAATAATTGCTAAAAAAGAAAAAGATGGAATTATTGAAAACAATTAAAGATATATTGAATAAACTGCATCCATTGCCGCTGTTTATTTTTTTTATAGTTTTAACAATTTTAGTTACGGGCAATTCAATAAATAATGTTAATCCAGCGTCAAGATTTTTAACAATTGAATCATTAGTAGAAAAAGGGTCATTTGAAATCACTGAAAAACATATCTATACTTGCGATAAAATATTTAGAGAAGAAAGTTATTATTCTTCTAAACCCCCTGTTTTATCTGCCGCGGGCGCAGGCATTTATTACATTTTGCATAATTTTTTTAATCTGAATTTGCCCGATAATCCGTATCTGAATACTGAGAATTTGTCAGTCTATTTAATTACCTTAATATTAGTCGGAGGAACTTACTTATTGCTGTTATTCTATTTTTACAAAACTTTAAAATTGTTAAGAATTAAAAAAGAGCATCAAATTTTATTATTGATAGGTTTAGGCTGCGGAACTCTTTATTTATCCTATCTGCCAACCTTAAATAATCATACTATCGCTGGGAGTTTTTTGTTCGTCGGATTTTATTATTTATTAAAATTAAAATTAGGCAAAGCAAAAGATCATATAAAAAATATTATATTATGCGGATTTTTTACATCGTTATCTGCAGTAATAGATATTCCGACTGGCTTAATATTTTTAGCGCTGTTCGGTATTTATCTATTTTTTACAATATCAAAAAAACAGGCGATTTATTATATTTTTGCTGCAGCGCCGATTATAATTATTCATCTATTCTTGAATTTGCAAATCACAGGCGATTTTTTACCGCCTCAATTACATCCTGAAATATGGGCAAGGACTGAAGATAAAAGTTACCAGCAGCCAAACTCAATTCTTTACGCTTGGAATATAATTTTTGGCGCGCGCGGACTTCTGTTTTATTCCCCGATTTTTATTTTTGCTTTTTATTCAATTTTTACAACTCTTAAAAACAGAAAAAATAGATTTTGGAAAGAAGCAGCGCTTGTATGCGGAGGTTTTCTAATTATTTTTTTATATTATATTAAAGTAGGGGATTATTCTGGATGCGCTTACGGCTTTCGTTGGTTTATCGCCGCAACACCGCTTTTATATTTTTTTATTATTTTTTTGTTTAGCAAAAAAATAAGCTTCAAATTTAAAAATATTTTTGTTATCATTTTAATAATATCAATTTTTATTTCAATTATCGGTTTATGCAATCCATGGTCAAGAACGCATATTTTTGTTGAAATTACCAACAGGCAGGGCATAGTTATATATTCGCCATTGCTTAGTAATTTGATTTTTATATTTAATAAATTTTAATATGGGAAAATCTAGCAATCTTTCAAAATATCAAAGCAAAAATTTTTTAAAGAAAATATTTATTAAGCGATTTATTAAACAGATCGTAAAAATTATTCAAGAATTGAATATAGATAATATGTTAGACGCTGGATGCGGAGAAGGATTTATAATGCACAATACTTTGCGCAAAATACCAAAAATTAAAATTGACGGTTTTGATATTTCAGAACAGGCGCTGGAAAACGCAAAAAAAATATTGCCGAATAACAATTTTTTTCAAGGCGATATTACGGACATAAAATTGCCTGACAATGCTTATGATTTAGCAGTCGCCTTAGAAATTTTAGAGCATTTGAAAAATCCAGAAGCTGCCTTGAAAGAGTTGAAAAGAGTGACTAAAAAATATTGCTTAATCAGCGTCCCATGGGAGCCATTTTTTAGTTTAGGCAATTTGTCTTGCGGAAAAAATATTAAGCGGTTCGGCAGAGATAAGGAACATTTGCAGTTTTGGAATAAAAAAGAAATTATAAATTTAACAAGCAAATATTTTAACATAATTGAGGTAAAAATAGTATTTCCATGGACAGTAATTTTAGTACAAAAACAATAATTAAAAAGTATAAAGACAAATTAATTTTTACGGGCATTTTTTTATTGTCTTTTGTAACAAAATTTGCAGGATCAAATTATTTTATAAACACTGATGCCGCGGGACTTTGGCGCTATAGAATTGAAGATTTTTGGACCGCCATTGCGAATTTTAATTTAGAATTAATGCCAGAAGTATATCACGGGATAACTTTAATGTGGCTGAGCGGGCTGTCTTTAGAGATAGCTAATTTTTTAAAAATAGATATTGGCAATCCAGACATTTATCTTTATGTTGCAAAATTTCCGCTTATTGCCGTTGTTTCATTAACAACAGCTTATGCGTATATTTTATTCAAAAAAATATTTAATAATAGAGCGTTATCCACAGCCATCTGTTTTTTTATTTTGATTGAGCCGATGTTTCTTTTTCATGCTAAAAATATCCATACCAACGCTTTGGCATTTTGTTTTTCATTGCTTTGCGTCTTGCATTTTTTTCTTTTTTTAAAAAATAAAAATAAAAAAGAACTGTTTTTTTCAGCCCTTTTTATGTCGTTGTCTCTTTTGACAAGGTCGACAACAATGATAGTTTTTTTCGCCATTTCTGTATTCTATCTGTTCTTTTACAGCGAGTATAAACTTAAATTAAAATACCTATTTTATTGGTTTGGTTTGATATTATTATTATTTTTCATTTTTTGGCCAAGTTTATGGGTTCATCCTCTTGAGTGCGCTGATTATTTTTTTGAAAAAATAATGTTTGGAGTTTTATATCCTCATGATTACATAAATTCAGTTAGTGCCCCAGTCCAGCAATATTTTTTCTATTTTTTGTATGTTTTGATAAAAATGCCTTTAATCATATTGTCCTTCTTTTTAATCTTTATTTTTTTA
>JAGLJD010000046.1 GCA_023142625.1 Candidatus Parcubacteria bacterium
GGACCGCCTCCGTTTCCAGCGCCTGCGATGATTTCGTCAATTCCGTCTCCGTCAATGTCTCCTGCCGCGACATTTACGCCGCCGCGAAAATTTTTGTCATAAGCGAAAAACTCCTTTAAAAAAACGCTGTTTTCCGATAAATTAAACGATTTTATTATTGGGCTAAAATTTCCAGCAGGAACTGTTAATAAATATTTTTTATAATTGCGTTTTTTTAAAGTTTGATCAATATCTTTTACGGCAGCTTTAACGACCTTATAAACATTTAATGCTCCGCTTCCCATTTTGTTTGAATATTTTTTTTCTAAATCAATAAATTTATTTGAATTGTCAATTAGTAAATTCATAATCTCTGCTCCGATTAAATTAGGGTTAGCTGACTTTATTAATCCAGCAGCGCCAGAGACCAAAGCAGTAGCGCCGGAAGTTCCAGACCACCATCCGCCGTAATAGTCAGAAAAATTTTTATCATCAATTGAATAAAACAGACTGCTGTAAAATCTCTCGCCAGGAGCGCTAATATCAACGCATCCTGCGCCGTAATTTGAAAAACTTAATTTTTTCCCTGAATTATCCAAAGCGCCTACGCCTAAAATAATATTTCTTTCGTCAGAATCGCAGACAGGATACATTTTAGTTATGTCTAAATCAATTCCGCTGCTGTTTAAAGCATCGTTTCCGGCAGCGGCAACGACTAAAATGCCTCTTTTATATGCTCGCTTTAAGGCGTTTTCTAAATTTTTACTTTTAGTTATGCCAGACAAGCTTAAATTAATTATATCGGCCTTTTTTAAAATAGAGTAATTGATTGCTTGCACGACTTTTTCAGTATCGCCCACGCCCTGTTCATTTAAAATCCGCAGCGGCATAATCTTGGCGTTATGCGCAAGTCCGATAATTCCTCCTCTGTTTTCACCAACAGCGGCAATAATGCCTGCTATAATTGTTCCGTGATTTATTCCTATTTTTGTGCAATTTCCGCCTAATACGCAATCTTTTGTGAATTTAGGATTTGGATCATTGCTGTCAGTAATAAAATCCCAGCCATTTATATCGTCAATATAGCCATTAAGATCGTTATCTATTCCGTCATTCAAAATCTCTCCGCTGTTAGTCCAAATATTATCGCGCAAATCAGGATGGTCAATATCAACCCCGGAATCCAAAACAGCGATTATAACGCCTTCTCCGTCCGCGATGTCCCATGCTTCCTGCGCGTTGATTGATTTAAGATAATCCTGATAAATAAAAAACGGGTCGTTCGGAATTAACGCGGCAAAAACAGTCGTCGGCGTTAAAAATAATAACAAAAATAATAATATTTTTCTAATCATTTTAAATTTAATTTATAATTTAAACTTTACGGTTTTGGTTTTGATTATCTTGTATTTTATCATTCACTATATCTAATTTATTTGCAAATAGTATAATAGATTTATCGCGTAATAACTTCCTATTGCGATTTCCATATTTCGGTCAAATTTTCCAAAAATTCAAGAAGTGATAATTTTGAGCCGATGTAATTCATCTATTTTATATATTCAATAAAATCTGCAAGTTTTTTGTCATTTTTTGTCCGCCAATAATATTTTCCATTCGCCGCACCGCCTCCAACAAATTGAGCAGCTGTTGATGGTGATGAAAATTCTATATCGATAATAGTTGTCCCATCATCAAGATTGTCAGTATTCTCTTCTCTTGATTTTTTTACAGTATCTTTGCTACTGTAAATATTTGAATCGATTCTTGATCCTGCTAAAACAATATACTTATTTCCGTCAACGACTCTCATTCTGGCATCAGTCGTATCTTTAGCAAAATAAAAAATCTCATCAGTGTTAACTTTATATTTGCCCTTATAAACAGTTCTTTTTCTATCAGTTTTCTCAACTTCAAGATCATCGGGAATATTCAATTCTGCATCATCAATAATTTCTGCTTGGTCTTTTAAATAATCAAGTGCTCTTTCTGGTGTGATATTAAAAAATTCTCGTCCTTTACGAATTCTCGCATCAGCCAAATCCGTAAAAATTTTATGTAAATTTTTTTCAATTTTATTATATTTTGAGGTTTTCAAAGTGGCAAAAATTTCAAATGGAAGCGGAACTGCAGTGTTATCTAATTCTTTCGAACGAACATCAACTTCTCGTGATGACTTACCTATTTTTACCCAATCCTCACGAAAACTTGGATTTGTTAAAATATAGACATAGCCTTTATTATTTTCTTTATTTCCCATATTTTTTTGTTAAATTAAATTATTTTTATTTATTTTTTTTATCTCCATCCAACAAATCCCCAACATCAACATCAAAAAAACTCAGCCAATTCAACAACATTGCTTTTTATTGGAATTATATTTTAAAAACTTTCTTCGCTGGCTCCACAGCCCTACGGGAGAACTATGGAGCCAGCGAATTTTTTAAATTTTCATCATTAAAAATCGGCATAAATATTTTTTTTAACCTGTTATTTGCTCTTATGAATTTAATTCAATCGCTTTTTGGGCGTATTCTTCCGCTTCCTTGCTTTTTCCGGCTTTTTTATATAATTCAGAAATCTCTGAATAATATCCAGCCGCTTTATCCTGCTTATTCATTGATAAATAAATTTTGCTGATATTCATTAAATTAGAAATATCATCATAACTTAATCCTAATTCCTTGATTTTTGTGAATTCAACGGCGGCTTCTTCATCTCTGCCTGAATAAATATAAGCCGTCAATAATGGCCAATGCAAATAAATCGGCTTATCATTAAAAGACAGCCCTTTTTTATATAACTCAATAGCTTCAGCGATTTTTTGCTGAGAAATTTTCGCATCTGCCATTTGAAAATAAAGATGCGGTCTAGTCGGGCTTAATTTTATCGCTTCTTCTCCTAACTCTAAAACTTTATTGCTATAATTCGCGTCAAATTTTCGCGCTGAATTATAAAATGTCATTAAAAAATAATAGTGGCGGACATTTAAAGGGTGCTTGTCTATTATCTTGTTTAACGATTCAACCGTATATTTAACAACTTCGCGGGATTTATCTTTAGGGATTTTATCTGAATTTTGAATTACAATCTTGGAAAAATTTGTTAATTGCTGGGAAATCTCTACGCTTTGATAAGTGTTATAATCCAAAGATTTTTTGAATTTAGACAAGGTGAAATCAGCGCTGAAATTCCTGCTAGAACCCAGTGCTTGAATAGCCGTAGAATTAGCCAAGATGGGACGAATATTAAAAATATAGATAGAAGATATTGTGAATAAGAAAATAATAACTAAAATCGCCGGGTTGATGTTTTGGCGGACGATATTCTTATCATCTAAAATTTCATAGTCTTCTTTGGATATCAACAAATAATTTATAAAAGCAAACGATAAAAAAAACATTAAATAAGTCGTCGGGGTGTCAAAAACAAAAATATTCTGCATTATATACATTACTAAAATTATTATCATTAATGCGTATATATTTTTGTATTTTTTGCTGCTTTTAAATTTCGCCCATAACATATAAAAAGCTGTTATAAAAAGAGTTAAATAAAACAACAACCCTACTGTCCCACTGGCAACCGCGACATCTACAACGCTATTATGAGCCCTGTCAAACCAAAGTTCAGAACCTGGATTTTTGATAAATTCTGGCGGAAAATATTTATTAAACACAATATTAAAATTTTCATATCCCCAGCCGAAAATAGGCTTGTCTTTCCACCCCTGCCAGCCGATTTTCCAGTTTAATATTCTTGTTTCAGTTGTGGCGTCTTTTAGCGAAATAGAAGCGATTCTTTTTATCGCAGGAGACTTTTGAACAAAATTGGAATTTTTATTCGCGAAAATAAATATTATAGATATTATTATTATAACCAATATTGCTAAACTATATTTTCTAAATCTGCTCTTTTTATTAAAAATATTAAACAGCAAAAACAGAAAAATTCCGAATACAAAAGACAAAATCGCGCCGCGAGTTTGGGTGTTGTATAAAATAAAACAATAAAGCAGTATTGGGATAAAATAAAAAATTCTGAATCTGTTTTTATGATAAAATATTAAAATTGAAGC
>JAGLJD010000047.1 GCA_023142625.1 Candidatus Parcubacteria bacterium
GCCATAATTTGCGGCGTGGTGTACATATCAGGCGCGGGAATATCTTTTTGCGGGCCGATAAAATCCGCAAACGACTGAATATAGCCGCGAGACAACTTTTCCAACTCGCTCTTTGAGAGTTTTTTAGCATCAACAATAACTCCTCCTTTTCCTCCGCCAAGAGGAATTCCTGCAACGGCGCACTTCCATGTCATCCATGCCGCAAGCGCTTTTACTTCTGAAACATTGACTTCTAAAAAATATCTTATCCCGCCCTTAAACGGACCTAATGCGTCGTTATACTGAACTCGGAATCCTTTAAAAACTTTTATTTCTCCACTATCCATTTTAATCGGAATTGACGCTTCTAAAATTTTTTTCGGCTCTTTTAGAATTTCTAAAATATTTTTATCTAAATTTATAAGTTTAGCTGTTTTCTCCAACTGCTTAATCGCGCTGGCGAATAAATCTATCTGCATATATTTTATTTATAAAATACTAAAACGCGTTTTCTATATTTCTAATGTCAATTTTGGAAAATCCCAATTCAACGCGATCTTTTTTAATCTCTCTCAATATTTTGGCAAACTCAAATTCGTTAACTCCGTTATAATCGTATTTTTCGCATATCTCTTCAAACACTTCTCGCTGCTTATAATCTAAACTGTCAATTTTTCGCAATGTCTCGCGAATGTCCTTGCTGTTTAGTTTTGATTTCTCTAAAAAAATTCCCATAAATTTATATTTAATTTAATTAAAATTATTTAATCTATTTTATTTTTTTTCCTGAAAAATATATCTGATACGGCTCGCCAGCGAGGCACGCATCCTGTATTTTTTTTATCCTCCCTGATTTTTCCCACTCCTTGGCTGTTTTTATAATCTGTTTATATAAATTTTTTGCCTGCTCTTTTACTTCTATGTTTTTGGAATGTCGGTTTATAAAATTTAAAATTTTCTTGGCGCGAAATTTAACAAATCCCGCATCCCACCACGGGCTTGCCGCAGCCCACCAAAATTGGCAGCTTAAGCAATTTTTATCAAATTGTAAAATCGCGCGCCTATGCTCCTGGGATTTTTCATCTAAACTTTTAACAATGTTTGCTGATATTTTTAACAACTTCCATTGTAATTGGTGTATTCTGTTATTAGGATTTTTCCACAACGGATAAAAATTTTTGTTTCTTACATTTTTAACGCTTGTCGCCCATGAAGACTGCAACGGCTTTATTTTTTCAACTTGTTTGTGTTTTTCTAATAATTCAGACATCAGCATAGTTTTAATTCCTTTTTGTAAAATAGCTTTTTGCCAAATTTTCATCATTCGCGGATGATGATGTCCTAAATTCTCGCCGTCCGTAACAGTGATTAAATTGTTGCGGCATCTTTTGTCTTTTTTAATCTCCTGAAAAAAATCCGAAGGACTTTTAACATATTCAAAGAAAAAAAGATTGCTGATATTGCGATTTCTAAAAACCGCCAGCAAATTTGTTCCTTTAATTTTATAAGTTTTGTTAAAAACCGCATCGCCTAATTTGCAATTATAGGCTATCTCGTCTAAAACAATCCATTCGTATCCTAACTGGCTGATAATTTTAGCGACTTTTATATTATAGCATAATTCAGGCAAGAAAAATCCTTTCGGCTGATAATAGCCGCCGATTATTTTCCTATTAATTTTATAATTCAACTCTATCTGCCTTGTTATTTCGCTCTTATTTAAAAATGGCAGAATAGGATGGTAGGCGGCGCTGCCAGTAAATTCAATTTGTCCTCTTTCTGCTAAAATTCTGATATTTTTAATTACGCTGTCTATGTTCTGCTCTTGCAACTGCTCGGACAAAGACGCGTTGATATTCAAAGTGATTTTGATTTTAGGATTTGATTTCAAAAAACTAAAAAGCGGAACATAACTTTGTTTAGCGACCTGTTTTAAAATCAAGGGCATTTGTTCTGGCGGCTGGTAAATATGAAAAAGGTTAATCCAATTCATAAATTTGATAATTAGTTTTTTTTTGTTATTATTAAAATATGTTAA
Source organism: Candidatus Parcubacteria bacterium (assembly GCA_023142625.1). Classification (GTDB taxonomy): domain Bacteria; phylum Patescibacteriota; class Patescibacteriia; order JAACEG01; family JAACEG01; genus JAGLTA01. The sequence continues at coordinate 2,018 of JAGLJD010000047.1, forward strand.
TTTTCATCTGCGGCGAAGACTCATTTCGCTCAAAACAAAAATTAAAAGCGCTGCGGCAAAAATTCGCCAAAAAGATTGATAATTCTCAAATAAACATTGATGTTCTGGACGGCGAAAAATTGGACGCTGAAACTTTTAAGCAGGCAATGGCGTCTGGAGGTTTTTTGGTTGAAAAAAGAATGGCGATTATAGAAAATTTTATAGAAAAAAACAAGAATAAGCAAGCGAT
>JAGLJD010000048.1 GCA_023142625.1 Candidatus Parcubacteria bacterium
AGCAAATTCAACTCAGAAAAATATTATTATTTTTTGGGAAGCGCTCGGCTCGGTTTCGGCTGATAAATATCGCGGCAAAAAACTGTCTGGACAACTTTTAAAATATTTAAAAACCATAAAATACTCTTATGAATTCCAGCTGCTGTCTAAAAATGAATTGCTTGCTTGGGTAAAAAACAGGATAAGCATTAGCGATGATGCCGCGAAGTTGCTTGTTGAATTCGTCGGAAACGATTTATGGAGAATGAACAATGAAATTAATAAATTAAAAGCGTATAAAAACAGCCAAAATATAACAATTGCTGATATAAAACTGTTATCGGAAGAAAAATTTGACCAGAAAATTTTTGATCTAACGGACGCGGCGGCGAATAAAAACAGGAGGCTGTTTATTAAATTGGCTGATGAATATCTATCGTCTGGCGTAGAGCCTGCTTATATTCTAACATTTTTAATCAGGCAATTCAGAATGATGGCGCGGGCGAAAAGTTTGCTTGCAAAAAATCCGACAGCTAATTTAGCGGTTGAAATCAAAGTCCATCCGTTCGTGGCGCAAAAACTTAAAACTCAAGCATCTAATTATAGTATAACAGAAATAAAAAATATTTATCGCAAACTTTTAAAAATAGACATAAAATTAAAACAAGGATATTTCTCGCCAGAGTTGCTATTCACACAACTTATATAATCTCTTTCTTTAAATAACTCCTGGCAGCCAGCGCGCAAATTCCAATCGTAATATAGCAATCAGCGAAATTAAAAACGGAAAACCATGGGACGCTTATAAAATCAATAACAAAGCCGTGCAGAATTCTGTCCAATAAGTTTGAAATCGCGCCGCAAAGAACTATCGTGATAATTAAAATATTTATAAAATTTTGCTTTTGATAATTTTTATATAAAAAATAGATTAACAAAAAAATAGCGGCTAAAACCAAAACATATAATAAAATATTGTTTATTTTTACTCCTAATGCTAAATTATAATTTCTGCTCAAAATTATTTGAAGCAGATTTTTAATTGAAAAATTTTGAAACGCGTCCGGATTTTTAAATATATAATTCTTGCTAAACCTATCCAAAGCAAACAAAAAAATCCCAACAAAATTGATTAAAATAATTTTTGTGTATTTATGCATTCGCGGATTTGTTATTTTTAACTAAATAAAATTTTCCATCTTCTGCTTCCATTCTCAACCGGTTACATTTTGTAACCACTTCGCTTTCTTCTTTTTTAGACGATTCTTTAACACTTTCCAATAATTTCTGGCTAACTGAAAGTTTGCCTGATCCGTTAAGACGGCTACAATATCCACAACTGAAAAATACCATTCTTCTTTTTTTTCATTCCAAATCCGACGAATTTTTTGCCTTCAAATATCGCTAATTTTTTATCTTTTGGCCGAAAGTTTCATTCTTTTCAAAATCTCCGCTTCTATGACTGATTTATCTCTTCCGTATTTCAGACGCGACAAGTTTTTAATTTTTTCCGAATTATTATAATCGTATTCTTTCAAGGGCGTCGTCTTTATGTTAAACGCTCTGGTCGGCTGATTATCTATAATCAGTTTTACATAGGCGTTGTATTTATCAATATTAACTAAATCATAAGCGTCAAAAACAGGCGCGAATTCCTTGACTAAAAATTCCGCGTCTTCCGCTCCGACTTTAAATGAAACCATTGTTCCGATGTTTCCAAAAACAGCGTTGCGGATAGAAGCGTCCTGATCCCGAACCAACTGCCCGATATATTGATGCGCGATCGTTAAATTTAAACGATACTTTCTTGCTTCTGATAAAATCACGGAGATGCTCTCTGTGATAAAATTCTGGAATTCGTCAAGATAGAAATAAAAATCCTTTCGCTCTTCTTTCGGAATATCTGTCCGCGAAAGCGACGCCATTAAAATTTTTCCTACGATAACCATTCCGAGCAGATAAGAATTAAAATCACCGATTCTTCCTTTGCTTAAATTCACCAGTAAAATCTTTTTTTCGTCCATAATCTTCCTGAAATTAAAAGCGCTGTTCTGCTGCCCGATAATCGGCCTCATCATATCATTGGCGACAAAAGCGTTAAGTTTGCTCGTAATATACGGAACCATATTCGCCAGAGCCGCGTCCCCGCCCGCCTTTTCCGCTTCTTTCTGCCAGAAGTCGCGCACGACTGGATTAGTGGTCTTGCTTAATTTGTATTTTCTAAAATCAGGATCAACCAGCACTTTGGAAATTTCCATCAAGGTTGATCCGCTTTCAGGATCGTCCATTATCAAAAGCATAGAATTTCGCATATACTGCTCAAACATCGGTCCGCCGGTATTTTTCAGATTATACAGTTTGTCAAAAATATTTATCATCTCATTGATGACAAATGTTTTCTGCTCTGGATATTTTTTATCATATTCCAGCAAATTAAGCCCCATCGGCCTGTCAACATCAGACGGATTAAAATAAATGACATCTTCGGCGCGCTCAGGCGGAATAGCGGACATAACATCTTCAATCAAGTCGCCGTGCGGATCAATTACAGCGACGCCGTCACCGTTTAAAATATCGCTGCGCGCCATATTCGCCAGCAAAACAGATTTCCCTGTTCCAGATTTTCCAATAACATAAATATGCCGCGAGCGGTCATCCGGGGCTATTCTTGCTTCTGTTTCTATGTCGCGATAGATATTTTTTCCCAAAATTATTCCTTCTTTCGGCATATCCGCAGGCGCTGGAGCTTCTTTGGAAGAGAGCCAGTTGATATTCGGCATCTGAGTTGCGCCGCTGATCGGAAAATGAAAAAGCGATGCCATCTCCTCGGAATTCACGATTATTTTTTTCTTGTCGTTAAAATTGCGGTAGATAAAATCGTCAATCAGCTTTTTTTGCGTAAACGCGCGCGAAACCTGAAAGCTGTTTCCGTATTGATAAATATTATACTGACCGAAACTGTTGACGATGTTATCAAGATACATTTTTACCTGTTCTTTTTTGTCAGCCGAAACTATAATTCTGATATTAACTTCTAGCCCTGCTTTAGACACTTTTTCTTCTATGCTTTTAGCTGACTCTTCTTCCATCTGAGATGGGCGATACGGCTCATTTTGGCGAATGCTCATTTCGTCTTTTTTATGCCCGCCAAAAATGGAATTTTTTAAATCGCCTCCCCAGCCGCCGGCAATTTCTGACTTGAAATCTCCTTTTGCTTTTACCGCTTCGTTTAAGCTTTTCCCGCGCCTTACCTCAGCCGCCGTCTTAGTTCCCCAACTTCGCCAATCGCCTTTTGTCGGTCTTATTGTGAACTGAATTGCCGCGCCGTCATCATCTTCCATTTTGCTTAAAGTGTTTATAACTGCGTTTAAAGGATCTGCTTGCAGATTTTTATAGGTTTTTATCGGAAACAAAAAATTTTTTGTAAATTTCAGATAAACGCCGTCAATAAATCCCTGCGGCGAAAAAATATTATAATCTTCCACTTCTTCAATATGCGCGTCTGAATATTGCGCCTGAACCTGCTGAATTATATATTGTTTAAGGTATTTCGGCGCGGCTATATAAAAAGATATAGTTCCGTTTTTAATTACAATCTCAAAAGAAAGGTGGTCGTTTCTGCCCAAAAGCAAAGATTTCAAACTTCGTTTCGCCCTTAATCCGCTTGTGTTAGCGTAAATTGTCTCCATTATTCCAATTTTTTCCTGAATTAATTGCAGAGTAATCCCTTTTTC
>JAGLJD010000049.1 GCA_023142625.1 Candidatus Parcubacteria bacterium
CTCCAAAAAATCCTATATTTCGTTGTTTCGCCTATTTTTGGCGGCACCGGTCCCGACCCTACAGCGATGTTATCATCATTAAAATATCGCGCCTGCGCGCTAAAAATCAAATTAGTGTTCAAATCACAGACTATCTCATTGCTCTTAATAACCATTTCCACTTCAACATCTTCAACCTTGCCGACAATAATGTCCGCAGCGCTTTTTATCGTTAAATCGCCTCCGTCAGCATCTATTAGGGAAGCAATATCGCTAATGGCGTTTAATCGCAGCCAAAAATCAATCTCCCCTTCTTCTCCTGCCGAAAAAGAACTTAACTTAAGTATCTCTTCATTTGTCCATAAAATTTCTCCGTCTTTAACATATCCGTTATTTTCATCTTTTAAACTTTCCCAATTTATTAAATTAATCTCTTTATTTCCTTGATATCCTTTTATGCTCATTTTAATCCGCACATCTTTCAAATCCTGCTCTCCGTAATTTTCATAAACCAATGAATAGCTTAAATCATTTCCAAAACTTACCGCCTTGCCGTCAGTTGAGCCGTTTAAAATCAAATCAAGTTTCACATTCTCTTTCACGGCGCTGGAAATAAAACTATTTTTAGCTATTGGATTATAAATTCCCTGCTTGTCAGAAACTTCCAGTTTAACATTAAATTCTTGATCATCTTTTATATCTTTAGAAAAAATACCTGCTATCTTTATCTCTATCTCGGCTGTCGCGTTTAAATTATTAATGTCCCATAAATTATACCCGTCGGATTCGCTGTATTTATCAGGATCCCTGCTGAATTCTTTCGGCAAGAAATTATCAGGATATAAAACCGTGAGCCGCAAATTTTCAATGCCCTCTTTGGAATTATTTTTGATTTTTATAATATACTCAGCGTCTTTGTCGGATAAAATTTGCTTTGGTCCTGATATGCCAATACTAACCACGGTCGCTGATATTTTAATAGAAACGCTGGCATATTCCGTAAATTCAGAAGAAAAATTATCCGGCTCATAAGCAATATTCGCGGACAACTTTTTGACAGAGTCTTTTTCTCCAATAAGCCGCCCGACAATTTCAATCTCTTCTTTTCCCCATGGACTAATGTTTGATAAATAAAAAATATTATTATAATAACTTTTTTCAGGCTCAATTGAAGATGACTCAAAAATAAATCCTTCGGGGTAATCAATTTGCAACTGCAAATTCGTGAGAGCAGATTTGTCTTTATTCTCGCATTTTATTTTACAGATAATTTTATCTCCTGAAGAAATTATGTCCGGGCACTCAATGCTTAAAGAGACTGTTTTATTTTTCATTTCAGAAGGTTCGGTTTGATAGCGGGAAACAATTACCCATGCGACCATAATTAAAACAATAGCCAAAAAACCGCAGGATAAAAACATTGTAAAAAATCGCGCGATAGCGCTTTTTGGCGCCTTATTAAGCTTTCCCATATCATCTGTATAATCAACATCTCCGTTTTGATAAATATCAGTTAAATCGTCCATTATTTTTTTACTCTGAAATTCAACTTCTTCTTTATTATTATTTTTCTTTTTTTTAAATCCAAGCATAATTTATTTTTATTTTTATATTAAATTTATAACATCATTATAACTATATTTTAACAAATTGCCAAACTCTTATTCACTGGCTAATTTTTATTATTTTTCTATGAATTTGAAAGTATCTTGCCAAAAAATTTCAACTCCTTCTAATGCGGCTGGTATGGAATATTGTCCTATACTAAAAAAAGCAAATTTATCAGGATAATTAATGTCCATTAAAAAATAACTTTTTCCGTTAAATGCAGCATAGGGACAATTATTTTTATTTTCAAACGGATGTTCCTCTCTGTTTGGATAATCAATAGCTGATAATACTATACAATTTTTTGAATAATTAAATAAATAATTAATATTTTTTTCATTTACAAAACATTCTTCTTTAGAAAATTTCTTTAAAAACCTTTTTTCTATTGCTTGTTTTAAACTATCCTTGCTGTCCTTTGTAAAAATTTTTACGAATTGACCTTTGGTAATATCTTTATAATCATAGTGGGCAATATAAAAAGTATTTTCAATCTGTTCAACTTTAAACTTTCCAAGTCCAATATGGGCATCATTTTCCGGATACTTTACCTCAAACCCAAACTCCTCATTCTGATAAGTCTGCCAGTTGTAGATATCGTCTTTTTCTATAAACTTAAACGAAGAAAGAATCCGAGACTCTAATTGTCGTGTTTCATTAGATAAAGTTTTAGTTCTAATATAAGGATCGTCAAAACTAATAATTAAAACCTTGCCGTTTAGATTATAAAAATAATTATCAGGATAAGAAACGCCGCCTCCGCCAAATCCATAAAAATAAAAAGTGTTTTGTCCTGCCCTTATCTGTTCTGGAAAACTTTCATTGCCAGTAGGAGCAAATCGTTGCTTAATGTCTTGTAAATTAAAATTTATGCTTGTAAGCCGAATAGAAATTGAGGCATTGACATCGGAATGTTTTAAATAGGATAGATATATCATGCCTTGACTTTTTTGATATTCATTTAATTGAGGGAATGCAACAATATTATAATCCTCTGGATACTTTACCTCAAATCCATATTCCTCATTCCGATAAATCTGCCAATCGGAAATGTCTTTTTCTATAAATCTAAAAGTGGAAAGGATATTTTTATATTCCTGATATTCTGAAATATTTACATTTGAAGAAAATGAACTGTGAATTATATAAAAATATTCTTCTTGCTCTATAAATAAATCGTCATATATTCCCATACCTTTTAATCTTTTTGCTTCAACATTATTCAATAGTACCTTATCTTCTAATATCTGATGATTAAAATGATTTAATACTTCTGTTTTTTTTATTTTCGGATAAACTGAAACTACAAATATTGTTTCCTGTCCCCTGTTAATCCCCCATTCACTTATAAGACCCATCCCACCTTCGTCCAATTTCCAAATACTGTAGTTTTTATTTTTTTCATACTCTTTAGGATACTTCACTTCAAACCCAAACTTCTTATTCCGATAAGTCTGCCAGTCGGAAGTGTCAGCATTAGTTCCTATATAATTATATTTACATTTCTGATTAACACATTGACAGCCATAATCAGGATTGGGCATCTCGCATTCAATTCCCGTATATTCGCATTCTTCATCTTTTGAGATACACTCACAACCGCATTCTAATTTGCAATCGCTGTCAAATTCGCATGATCTATCACAAGGATCATTTCCCTGTTTGTCATCAAGAAAATCTAAAGCTGCATTTTGAGTGCAATTAATTTCTTTTTCCTGCCTAAGCTCACATCTGCTATTTTCACAAACAGCCTTATTAATTGTATTGTCAGAAGGAAGTTGAAGTCTTAAATCCATCATACAATTATCACCACATCTTTCTTGTAGAATATTTGTCCAATTATTTAAATAAACTTTATTAATCGCATCTTCTATATAGCAAGCACAACCCAATCTAATTCCAATACAATTAGAATCTTGATTGCAAATTCTCCATTCTTCAGATGGCTCTTTTATAGCGCCTTTATTTTCTCTATTTTTAGAATACTCCCCAACAATATATCCCCCACCGATAATAATTATCCCCATCCCCGCAAAAATAACCACAGCCAAAAGCGTTTTTACTATAATAATTGATAAAGATTCTTTTTTCATTTTTTTTGTTTTTAAAAATTTAAATTAGCCGTTTTTTGCGTTTTCTATTTTTCCATAAATTTGATTGAATCTATCCATTTATTTACATTAAAAATCCTGTCATGTCCTATTGAGTACATAAAAAATAATTCTGGATGATTAGAATCAATTATATAAGTATTATAAGCAAATTTGGAAGGTCCGCCAACGCTCGGAGTCGGACAATCAATACTATAATACATTTTAAATCTATTTTCTAAACCAAAACTTGCTTTTTCAATTGTACAAATAGCTTGCTCATCTTCATCTAAAATTTGTCGTTTGATTGAACTTTCAATCGTTTCTTCCTTTGGTTTTTCATAATATCTTAAACTATGGCACCAGTCGTTATCTCCGTATGGTTTAACACAAACTTCAATCCGATTATTTTTTTCTTTTATAAATATTTCTTCATTGTTTGCGCCTCCTATTACAGGATATTTAAACTCAAACTCAAACTCCTCATTCCGATAAGTCTG